>DATEIG010000705.1:0-4372 GCA_035279185.1 Mycobacterium sp. | reverse complement strand
GCCGCGCCCGACCTGAAGGAGTTCTTCAGCGACACGGCGCCCGTCGTCTACTCGGTGCAGGCCTCACTGGGCGACAACGCCCGCATCATCGTCGACATCGGGGTCAGCGTCGCGCTGTTCAACGCGATGCTGTCGCTGCTGATGTACTTCGGCCGCGGTGTCTACACCACCGGTCGCGACAACATGTGGCCCGCGGGAGTGAACCGGGCCCTGAGTTCCATCAACAGGTTCCACGTTCCGGCCGTCGGGATCCTGTGCCTGGCGATTCCCGCAGGGGTGCTGGTGTTCACCTCAGCGCTGAACTTCCTGATCATCTTCTCGGGCACGGTGATCGCGGCGGTGTACTTCTGCATCGGGCTCGCGGCGTTCTGGAGTCGCCGCTCCATGCCCGACGAGCCGAGGCCGTTCAAGATGCCGCTGTATCCGATACCGGCGCTGGTCGTGATCGTGTTCACCGGAATCGCGTTGGCGACCCAGGAGACTCAGTACCTGATCGCCGAGGTGGTACTGATCGCGGTGGCCCTCGCGGCGTGGGCGGGATCCAAGGTGTGGGCGCCGCGTCAGGCGCAGTCGGGACCGGAACAGGAGAGCCTGGTATGAGCACCGACAGCGACCCGCGCTACCAGAACATGACGTGGGAGGAGATCTCCTCGGCCGCACAGGCCGACGTGCCCGTCGTCATCCCGATCGGCGCCACCGAGCAGCACGGCAGGCACCTGCCGGTGTGCACCGACTGGGTTCTCCCGCAACGGGTGCTGTGCGACGCCGCGCGCCTCCGCGACATCGTTGTCGGGCCGTTCCTGCCGTTCGGCTACCGCAGTCGGCCGGGAAGCGGTGGCGGTCAACATTTTCCGGGTACGGTGTCACTGCGGGCCACCACGTTCATGAGCGTGCTCGAAGACGTTCTCAGCGAGCTCAAGCGCGGGGGATTCCGCAACATCGTGCTCTACAACTGGCACTACGAGAACACGGGGTTCATCTACGAGCCGGCGTTTCTCGTCTCGGAACACAATCCGGAGCTCAAGATCGTCGTCGTCGAGGATGTCTTCCCCGAGTTGACACCCGAACGCCAGAAAGCGATCTGGCCCGACGGGTTCCCCGGGTTGGCCCTCGAACACGCCGCCGTGATCGAGACTTCCCTGTGGATGTACCACGAGCCGTCGGCCGTGCGGACCGATCGGATGGCGCACGACGCCCCCGAACGCGTCGTCAACCACGACGTCCTGCCGATCGACACCAGGATGTCGACGGCCAGCGGTTCGTTGTCCTCGCCGATGGGAGCGAGCGCGGAGGTGGGGGAGATGATCAACGGGTGGCTCGTGGAACGGGTCGTCGAGATCGTGGATGACGAGTTCTCGCAACGAAACTCAACGCGGAACGGCCAGCAGGTCTCGCGCGCGTAGGGCCAGCCAGAACTCGGCGAGGGTCGCCGTGTCGGCTATTCGTCTTCCGGTGAGTTCCTCGACACGCTGGATGCGGTAGACGACGGTCTGTCGATGAACACCGAGTGCTTTGGCCGCCCGCAGCCAGGACCTCTCGCACCGCAGATAGGCGTCGAGCGTGGCGACCATCTCACTGGAATGCGTTGCGTCGTAGGCGATCAGCTCGCCCAGCACCCGGTCGACGACGATGCGGGCCTCCTCGGGGTCGCGCAGCGCCGAGAACATCGTCGCGTCGGCGAACCGGGTGGTCCTGCGTGAGGTGCTGACGGCGACACGTACCGCCCAGGTCGCCTCGCGCACGGCGTTCGGTGCACGCGAGGGCCGCGACAGAGGCTCGCTGATGCCCAGCGTGGCCTGCTCGCCGATGCGCAGTCCGAGCACGTCGAGCGCCCGCTCGGTCACCGGCATCAGCGCGTACAGCAGCGCCGCCCGGCGCAGCAGCAGATGCGGCACCGCGCGCCTGCCGAGGCCGAGGTGCAGTTGCCGCTCGCTGGCCGCCGAGACTCCGTCGACGGCGATCACGCAGCACGTTGCCGCGTTCAACCCCCGCTCATTGAGCTCGCGCTCGGCTTCCCGGTCGCTCATCCTGCCGTCGCACAACTGAGCCATCACCTCTGCGCCGATGCGGCGTTCGTGTTCGCGACGCGCGTTCTGCTGAGCCAGCAGCACCGCGACAGCCGACGCCAGATGCTGCAGATGCACCATGTCGGTGGTGGGACCGCGAAAGGCATAGGTGGCCAACACCGTCGGCTCCTCGTCGGGCACCTCGACGACCAGCGCGCGGTCAGAGCCTGCCGTCACATGCAGCACGCCGGGGATCGCGCCTCGCCTGCCCGAGATCTCGGAGGTGATCACCCGCCGAAGGTCGCCGGGTGGCGGTGTGGACGCCTCCAGCGCCACCGCGCCCGTGGCCGCATCGAGCACGGCGATGCGACACGACAGGTCGCGTTCCAACTGGGCCAACACGTTCGCGGGCCCGGGACTGGACACGGACTGGCGGATCACGTTGTAGACGCGTTCGGTCACCGCGACGCGGCCGCTGCCCGCGGCGTCGGCGACCACGCGCCCGATCGAGGCGAATCCCACCGAATACGGCACGACCATGATCGGGAAGCCGAGCCCGTCGGCGAGCCTGATCGCTTCGGTGGTCAGCTCCGGAGTGGCGGCGTCCAACCCGATCACCATCCCGCACATGCCGTTTTCGGCGACGCCGCGGATCAGGGCTGTCTGGTCGTCCGCCGAGCGCGGCAGCGTCCGGCCGTTCTTCATCAGCAGTTCGCCGCCCGCCAGATACGACCACGGCTCCTCGAGGTCGGACGTCTGTGCCCAGGTCACCGGCTTGTCCAGGCCTGCGGCGCCGCCCTTCAGCCTGAGCCGGAGGTGCGGCGTGTCCAGCAGGTCGCGAACTGTCGGTTCGGCCATGGTTCGAACCTAGACGATCGTATGAGCCAACGGCTCAACTTCAGACGATGGGCGTATTCCGTTCACCCGCTCTGACGACGCACAGTTGCGGCGGGTGACAACTGCTCACGACGGGAGCCGACATGGCCGAATCGATCGACACGACCACCGTGCCCGACGGGACGCCGGAGCGATTGCAGCGCGGATTCAGCTTCCGCTCCGCGCTCTCACTGGCGTTCGCGGACGTATCGCCGATCGCCGCCGTCTACGCCATCTTCACGCTCGGCCTGTTCGCCGCGGGCCCGAAGTTCTTCTGGGCCTTCCCGATCGTGCTCATCGGCCAACTCATGGTGGCCGCCGTGTTCGGCGAGCTGGCATCGCGATGGCCCTACGCGGGCAGCGTCTACCAGTGGTCGCGGCACGTACAGGGCACCACGTGGGGCTGGGTGGCCGCTTGGGCGTACATGTGGGGGCTGACGATCGCACTGGGCACGCTGTCCTACGCGGCGGGCGGCTTCCTGCTGAACATCTTCGGCGTCGGCGAGCCCAACCGGTGGCAGATCGCCTCGATCGCGATCGCGATCATCCTGGTCGGCACCCTGGTCAACATGGTGGGCCGCAAAGTCCTCAAGATCATGGTCGCCATCAGCATCACGTGCGAAGTGATCGGGTCGCTGGGGCTCGGCATCGTGCTGCTGCTGTTCTACCGCGAGAACCCGTTCTCGGTCCTGTTCACCAGTGCGGGAATCCCGGACGCCGCGTCATGGGCGTCGGGCCCGATGCTGCTCGCCATCGCCTACGTCGGCTGGTCGTTCCTCGGGTTCGAAGCCGCGGGGTCGGTGGCCGAAGAGGTCGACGATCCGGAACGCAATGTGCCCAAGGCGATCATCCTCGCGCTGCTCCTCGTCGGCCTGGTGGTGATGTTCTCCGCTGCGGCGCTGATCCTCTCGATCCCCGACCTGCCCGGCGCGGTGGCCGCGCAGTCCGGGGAGATGGTCGCCGACACGCTCGCCTTCCATCTCGGCGCCGGCGTCACCAAACCGCTTCTGGCCATGTTCGTGATCGGCTTCGTGTCGAGCTTCCTCGCCGTGCAGGCGGCGGTGTCGCGGTGCATCTGGGGCGCGGCGCGCGACCGCAGCCTGCCCGGGTCCAAACTGCTCGGCGGGCTGGCGGGGCCGGAACGGCTGCCGGTCTACGCGATTGCGCTGACGGCCGTCGTGGCGATCGTGTTCGTCCTGCTGGCGGGCACGCAGTTCTACAACATCCTGGTGAACTTCAACATCATCGGCTTCTACATCGCCTTCGGGGTGCCGGTCGTCGGCGCCGCGCTGGCGCGGCTGACCGGCAAGTGGAAACCCGGCCCGTTCAACCTCGGCCGGTGGGGCGCGCCCATCACGTACCTGGCCTCGCTGTGGGTCATCTTCGAGACCGTCAACGTCGCATGGCCGCGCACGTCGCCGGACGTTCCCTGGTACATCAGCTGGGCAAGCGTGCTGACGACCGTGGTGCTGGCGATCATCGGGGCGGTG
>DATEIG010000704.1:0-6104 GCA_035279185.1 Mycobacterium sp. | reverse complement strand
CGAGGAGTTCGAGGAGCGCTCGGCGCTGGTGTCGCAGGCGCGGATGCGGTCGGATCTCGACACCCTCGTCGGGGACCTCCCCGGACCGGGTGCCATCGTCACGTCGGCGACCGACCGTGTCGAGCTGCGCGGCGTGATGGGCTCGCTCAAGAGGCAGGGTGAGTGGACCGTGCCGACCAGGCTTGCCCTCTTCCGGCGGATGGGCTCGGTCGACCTCGATCTCACCGGCGCCCGCTTCGCCGGCCCGATGGTCATCATCGAACTGAACATGAAGTTCGGTGGCCTGGAGCTGCGGCTGCCTGACGGCGCCAGCGCCTCGATCGACGACGTCGAGGTCGTCGTCGGCAGCGCCAACGACCACCGCAGGGACGCACCCGCCGAGGGCACGCCGCACGTCATCCTGACCGGCAAGGTGGTGTGCGGCTCGGTCGACATTCGCGGACCGCGAAAATCCTGGTTCAAGCGCGGCGGCTGACACCGGTTACTCTGGCGTCATGCCTGTTCGCACCGCACTTCGTCCCGGCGTGGTCTCGCCGACCCTGCCGGTGCCCAAGTCCATCGACCGCCCCGAATACGTCGGCAGGGCGACGGCCAAGGAGGGCACCGAACCCTGGGTGCAGACGCCTGAGGTGATCGAGAAGATGCGCGTCGCCGGCCGGATCGCGGCAGCCGCACTCGCCGAAGCCGGTAAGGCCGTCGCGCCGGGCGTCACCACCGACGAGCTCGACCGGATCGCCCACGACTACATGGTCGATCACGGCGCCTACCCCTCGACGCTGGGCTACAAGGGCTACCCGAAGTCCTGTTGCACCTCGCTCAACGAGGTCATCTGCCACGGCATCCCCGACTCGACCGTCATCGAGGACGGCGACATCGTCAACATCGACGTCACCGCCTACATCGACGGTGTGCACGGCGACACCAACGCGACGTTTCTGGCGGGCAACGTCTCCGAGGAGCACCGGTTGCTCGTCGAGCGCACCCACGAGGCGACGATGCGTGCGATCAAGGCGGTCCGCCCCGGCCGTGCGCTGTCCGTCGTGGGGCGGGTCATCGAGTCGTACGCGAACCGATTCGGCTACAACGTCGTTCGCGACTTCACCGGTCATGGCATCGGCACCACCTTCCACAACGGCCTCGTGGTTCTGCACTACGACCAGCCCGCGGTGGAGACGATCCTCGAGCCGGGGATGACCTTCACCATCGAGCCGATGATCAACCTCGGTGGGCTGGACTACGAGATCTGGGACGACGACTGGACCGTCGTCACCAAGGACAAGAAGTGGACAGCGCAGTTCGAGCACACGCTCGTGGTCACCGACGACGGCGCCGAGATCCTGACGCTCCCTTGACCCCGCGAGCTGGGCCCACGCGCAAGCTGGGGAACGCAAAGTCCCGCAAAAGCCCAGCACGGGTCGGGCGTTTGCGTCTGCTCGCCGCAGAAAAATGAGCGGTGCGTTACTGGTCGCCGGCACCAGCTCCGACGCCGGGAAGTCCATGGTGGTCGCCGGACTCTGCCGGCTGCTGGCGCGCAAAGGCGTCGCCGTGGCGCCGTTCAAGGCGCAGAACATGTCCAACAACTCAGCGGTCACAGTCGAGGGCGGGGAGATCGGCCGGGCGCAGGCGATGCAGGCGCGCGCGGCGGGATTGGCGCCAAGTGTGCGCTTCAACCCGATACTGCTGAAGCCAGGCAGCGACCGGACGTCGCAACTGGTGGTGCTCGGCACGGTCGAGGCGACGGTCGCCGCGGGCGACTACTTCACCCACCGCGAGCGTCTGGCCGGCGTGGTCAACGACGAATTGGCAAGCCTACGAAACGATTTCGACGCGGTCATCTGTGAAGGCGCCGGCTCACCCGCCGAAATCAACCTTAGGGCAACCGACCTCGCGAACATGGGGTTGGCGCGCGCGGCTGACCTACCCGTCATCCTCGTCGGCGACATCGACCGCGGCGGCCTGCTGGCCCACCTCTTCGGTACGGTCGCAATCCTCGAGCCGAACGATCAAGCGCTGATCGCAGGCTTCCTGATCAACAAGTTTCGCGGCGACCCGGCTCTGTTGGCGCCGGGGCTGACGCAACTCGAGGATCTGACCGGGCGGCCCACCTACGGCGTGCTTCCGTTCGACGACGGATTATGGCTCGACACAGAGGATTCGGTGTCGGTGCAGGCCCATCGGGTGATCGGCCAGCCGCAGCCGCCGATCGGGCAGCAGTGGCTGCGGGTCGCTGCGATCAGGTTGCCGCGCATCTCCAATTCCACCGATGTGGAGGCGCTGGCCTGCGAGCCCGGTGTGCTGGTGCGCTGGGTGAGCGATCCCGCCGACCTACCCGACGCCGACGTCGTCGTCATCCCCGGCAGCAAGTCGACCGTCGCTGATCTCGCCTGGTTACGCGAACGGGGGCTGGCGGGCGGCATCGTCGCGCACGCCGACGCCGGCAAGCCGGTACTGGGCATTTGTGGCGGCTTCCAGATGCTCTGCCGCCGCATCCACGACACCGTCGAATCGCGCGCGGGCGGAGTGGACGGTCTCGGCCTTCTGGACGCCGACATCGTGTTCGCATCCGAAAAGACGCTCCTGCGCCACGAGGACCCGCTGCTCGGTTACGAGATCCACCACGGGCAGGTCTCTCGATCCGCGGCCGACGACTGGCTCGGCGTCGGACTCCGGAACGCCTCGGTGTACGGCACCCATTGGCACGGCCTGCTGGACAACGACGACGTGCGCCGGCGCTGGCTCGCCGATGTCGCTGCCGCCGCGGGACGGGCCGGCTTCGTCGCGGCCACCGACGTCGACGTGTCCGCCCGGCGGGACGCTCAACTCGATTTCATGGCCGATCTGCTCGCGGCCCACGCCGATATCGACGGCATCTTCGAGCTCCTCGAGAACGGGGCTCCGTCCAGGCCCACCATCGTCACGTCGCTCTAAGCGTGCCCGTCGCGCACCCTCTCGCCCGGCATCGCGCACGACGACCGTGTCACCAGCGACACCGGAAGCACCGTTCGCCGTCTGAACCGCCGGTCCGGTGCGTCCAGCCGGGCGAACAACCGGTCGGCGGCGAACCGCCCCATGGCGTCACCGTCCTGGTGGATCACCGTGATCGCAGGCTTCAGCGCCGCCGCGGTCGGAAAGTCGCCGAACCCGACGAGCCCGATGTCCCTGCGGCGCAAAGCCTGCAGCGCCGAAACCAACGCGATGGTGAAGCGCGCATTGGACGAGAACACGGCGGTCGGTGGGTCGCTTGCGGCAAGTAGGCGGCGTAGCGCTGCCGTCAGACCCGGCACGTCGTGGTCACCGATGTGGATGTGGTCGTGCGGCAGGCCGGCCTCGGCCAGCGCCTCCTGCCACCCCCGCAGACGCAGCAGACCCGTGAACGTGTCGTCGCCCATGAACGCGACGCTGCGGTGGCCGTGCGCGATGAGATGGCGTGTTGCGTCGCGTCCGCCGCCGACGTCGTCCTGCACCACGGCATCCGCGGTCAGCTTTCCCGGCTCCCGGTCGACGAACACCAGCGGTGCCCGCTTCTGCCACGGCCGCAGGTAGGACATGTCGCGGCCGACCGGGCAGATGATCATTCCGGCCACCTGGCGTTTCAGCACCGCCTCGAGGGACCGCTGCTCGTGTGACGGTTCCCAGCCGACGCTGGTCAGGATGACTGCGACGTCGCGCTTGCTGGCCTCTCGCTCGACCGCGTCGATGATGCTGGCGAAGAAGGGATCCGCCACGCCGGGCACGGCGACGCCGATGGCCGCATCCCGTCCCGCGCGGAAGGTGACGGCCAGCATGTTCGGCACATACTGCAATTCGGCGATCGCCGCCTCGACACGCTCCCGGACATCGGCTGAGACGTAGCGGTCGTTGTTGACCACCCGCGACACCGTCTTTGCGCTGACGCCCGCGCGCTGGGCGACGTCGCGCATCGTGGCCATCGGACGTCCCTCCTGGTGCGATCAGCGGTCAGTATGTCACCGATGTCAGAGCATGTACGGCCGTTTCTCTGACACCGGTGACATATCGGCGATAGTGGCGTACTGTCCGGCACAGGCCGGTGGCACAGTGACGTGGGTAACAGAAGCGGGGAGGCGCCGAAGCGAGTGACCGCGCAACCGCAACTCCTACCGCCGAACGTGATTCCGCACTGGTACGCGGGCGGCCCCGCGTTGGCCGCGTGGCGCGGCATTCCGCCGGTCGGCGAGCGATCTCCCGAGGAGTGGGTGGGCGCCACCGTCGCCCGCTTCGGCGAGCCCGACCTCGGCCCGGCGCGGATGCCTGACGGCGCACTACTTCGCGACGCGATCGCCCGTGACCCCATCGCCTGGCTCGGGCGCGACGACGGCGCGGCTGGTGACACGGGTCTACTGGTGAAGGTGTTGCACGCCGGACAGCGGTTACCGGTGCACGTCCACCCGACCAGGGAGTTCGCCTGCCGTCATCTCGGATGCCCGTACGGCAAGACCGAGGCGTGGTACATCCTCGAGGCGGACGACGACGCTGCGGTATGGGTCGGGTGGCGCGAAGACGTTGCGCCCGAACGAATCTCCGAGCTGGTCGACGCGCAAGAAACCGAGACGATGCTCTCACTGATGCATCGGATGCAGGTGCGGCCGGGCGACGGCGTGCTGGTCCCCGGGGGCACGCCGCACGCGGTCGGACAGGGTGTCCTGCTGATCGAGGCGCAGGAACCGACCGATCAATCGATTCTGCTGGAACGGGCCAACACCTCTGCGTCCGATGACGAGGTCTTCCTCGGTCTCGACCGTGACCTCGCGCTGAGCGCCGTCGACTCGGCGGCACTCGCCGATATCGGCGAGCTGACACGTCACATCCGCGGCGACGCAGAAGGATTGACATCCGTGCTGCCCGACGTGGCGGCGGAGTACTTCCGGATGGATGTGCTCACATCGCCGGGCCGACGTGCCTGCAGGCTTCGCCGTCGCGGTGGTGCTCTCCGGCGCGGGGACGTTGCGGCCCACCACCGGTGACCCCCTCGACATAGCGGCGGGCAACACCGCGGTTGTGCCCGCGTCGGCCGGCGAGTGGCAGGTCGACGGCGACGTCCGTGTGCTGGTGTGTCGGCCGGGCGAATCCTGGCCACCGCAACAGACGCCGAGCACACGGGAGGGTGCCGCATGACTCCGATCCTGGAGGCTCGCGGGCTGTCGCGCAGTTTCGGCCACGTCCGGGCGCTCGACGGCGCCGACTTCGAGGTGCAGCCAGGCGAGATCGTCGGCCTGATCGGTGACAACGGCGCGGGGAAATCGACTCTGATCAAGGCGTTGTCGGGAAACCTCGACCTCGACGACGGCGAGATCCGCTTCGAGGGGAACCGGGTCGAGCTGTCCGGGCCGCGCCACGCCGAGGAACTCGGGATCGAGGTGGTGTACCAGGATCTGGCCCTCGCGCCTCATCTCAACCCGGTGCAGAACGTCTTCCTGGGTAGGGAGATTCTCCGAAGGGGACTCCTCGGACGCTTTGGGTTCATGGATGAGAAGGAGATGCGCCGCAGCGCCGCTCAGTCGTTTGCGGAACTCGGGGCGACGGTCAAATCCCTTGGCTCACCGGTTGGCTCGATGTCGGGGGGCCAGCGGCAGGGCATCGCCATCGCCAGGGCCATGGCATGGGCGAACAAGGTGCTGATCCTCGACGAACCGACCGCGGCGCTGGGTGTCGTGCAGACCGCCAACGTGCTGGAGTCGATCAAGCGGGTACGGGACACGGGCGTCGCGGTGGTCTTCATCAGCCATTCGATGCCGCATGTGCTCGACGTGTGCGACCGCATCCAGGTCCTGCGCCTGGGTAAACGGGTTGCCACGTTCACCGGAAGTGAGACCAGCGTCGAAGAACTGGTCGGGGCGATGACAGGCGCGTTGGATTCTCGGGAAGGCGCCGCGTGAGCACAACCGCCGCGAATGAGAAGGCCGTCGTCTCAGGGGATGTGGACGCCATGCGGCCCGGGTCGGTCGTCAAGCGCATCGCCGGGCTCCAGGCGTTCTGGATCCTCGGGGTCCTGATCGCCATCTGCCTGTTCTTCACCGCACTCGCCGGCGAGCGTTTCTTGTCGGCGGGCAACTTCTCATTGATCTCGCAGAACGTCGCGGTGTGGG
>DATEIG010000703.1:0-2536 GCA_035279185.1 Mycobacterium sp. | reverse complement strand
CCCGTGCGGATCGCGGCGGTGATCTTGGCGCGCAGCTCGTCGTCCAGTTCGGCGTCTCCCGCGAGGTGGACGAACAACGGCATCCAGTAGCCGCCGTCGGCCTCTTCGACACCCACCACGAGGCAGTCGGCCACCTCGGCGAGCGACTCGACCGCGTTGTAGATCTCGGCGCTGCCCATCCGAACCCCGTTGCGATTCAGGGTGGCATCGGAACGGCCGTGCACCAGCACCGATCCGCGCTCGGTGATGGTGATCCAGTCGCCGTGACACCAGGTGCCGGGGTATTTCTCGAAGTACGCGCCGCGGTAGCGGCTGCCGTCGTCGTCGTTCCAGAAGAACACCGGCATGGACGGCATCGGCTGGGTGATGACCAGCTCGCCCGCCTCCCCGACCACCGGGGTGTTCGCATCGGTCCACGCCTGCACGTCGGCGCCGAGGCAGATCACGTTCAGCTCGCCGGCCCGGATCGGGACGAGCGGGCAGCCGCCGATGAAAGCGGTCACCACGTCGGTGCCGCCGCTCATCGACATGACGGGCACCTGACGGCCGACGCCCTCCTGGATCCACCGGAAGCCCGACGCGGGCAGCGGCGATCCCGTCGACCCGACACCGCGCAGCGCCTCCAGGTTGTACTCCTTGCCCGGCCGCAGGTCCTCTTTGGCGCACCCGAGGAAGTAGCCCGCGCCCGCGCCGAACAGCGCGACGTCGTGGTCGGCCACGATCTTCCACATGCCGTCGAGCTGCGGGTAGGTCGGGCTGCCGTCGTACAGCACCACCGTCGCGCCGACCAGGAGCCCGGAGACCAACAGGTTCCACATCATCCAGCTGGTGGTCGAGTACCAGCAGAAGCGCTCGCCGGGTTTGAGGTCGGCGTGCAGGCTCAGATACTTCACGTGCTCGAGCACGACGCCGCCGTGGCCGTGCACGATGCCCTTGGGGGTGCCGGTGGTTCCCGAGGAGAACAACACCCACAGCGGATGGGCGAACGGCACAGGGGTGATCTCCAGCGGCGCGTCGAGTTCGAGCACCTCCGCCCACGGCGTGACATCTGCGCTTGTCTCAACACCCAGCCGCGGCACCACCACCGTCGCCTTCAGGGAGGGCAGCTTGGCGCGGATCTCGGCCAGCTCCCTGCTGCGGTCGTGGCGCCTGCCCGCGTACACCGAGCCGTCGCTGGCCACCAGCACCGTCGGCTCGAGCTGGCCCAGCCGCGCGACCACACCGTCGACGGCGAGGTCCTGGTTGCACACCGCCCACGTCGCGCCGACGCTGGCCGCGCCGAGGAAGGCGGCGACGGCCTCGCCGATGTTCGGCAGGTACCCGACGACGCGGTCCCCCGGCTTCACGCCGAGCCTGCGCAGGTAGTTGGCGAAGGCCGCGGTCTCGGCCCGCAGCCGCGCCCACGACCACTCCGTCGAACCGTCCTCGCCCGCGGCGACAAGGGCGGGATACTCGTCGGTCTCGTGGCGGAACACCTCGACCGCGTAATTCAGCGTGGCACCCGGAAACCATTGCGCGCCAGGCATTTCCCTGCCCGCGAGCACGGTCTCGGGCGGTGTCGTCGCACGGATGTCGAAGTAGTGCCACACCGCATCCCAGAACCAGGCGATGTCGTCGAGCGAGCGCTTCAGCAGCCGCTGGTAGTCGCCGCCGAAGTCACCGCGGCCGGTGTCGGCCAGCCATGCCATGAATCGGGTGAGGTTGGCGCCCTCGACGGTCTCGTCGTCTGGCGCCCAGCTGCCATCCGCGGTCATACCTCGGTGTCCTCCTGAGAGATCGCGTGCGCGGCTTCCATCAGCATCCAGCCCGACAGCTGCACCGACAGGTCGCGTTCGGGGTGCGCGGATGCGTTGACGGCACCCTCGACGAACTGGGCCTCCTGACCGCCCGCGACCGGCATCTCGGCGTTGCGGTCCCAGAACGGTCCGAACAGCGGCAGCCCGTCGACGGTCTGCCGGTAGTCCCACGCGGACTGCGCCGACCTGGTCACGATCTTCTGCGCGGTCGCGATGGCGGCGGTGTCCTCCGGTGAGTTGTTCGGCAACGTGGTGACGACCAGCGCCAGGTAGCGGGCCGTGATCCCGTTGAACAGCCCGCCGTCGCCGCCGCCCGCGCCCTTGATGACACCCTCGGGCGCCATCTCCTTGTCGATGGCGGCGACCAGGCGGTGCACCCGCTCGGCGTGGTCGGCGTCCTCCGTGCGGGCGGCGAGCTCGGTCTCCAGCCCGAGCACCACGCCCTGGCAGTAGGTGTACTGCGCGCGCACCATCGATCCGCCCTTGATGCCGTCGAACACCAGGTGGGTCTCGGGATCGATCAGCGTCTCGTCGATCCAGTCGGCCATCTGCTGGGCGCGCCGCAGCCGGTCGTCGTATCGGGCGAGGAAGATGCCCGCGGGACCGTTGGCCGGGGCGTTGAAGAACTGGTCCTGTTTGCGCCAGGGGATGCCGCCGCCGTCCTCGGGCACCCAGGCGTTGACGAACTGGTTGCAGAGCTTCTTCAGCGCGCCGGGCTTCTCGACGCCGACGAGCCTGCC
>DATEIG010000702.1:0-3275 GCA_035279185.1 Mycobacterium sp. | reverse complement strand
GTGCGCGAGGTCGGCGAGCTCGGCCAGCTGCCCACCGCCGTAATCCAGGCAGTAGAAGGTGACGTCGTCGGGTGTGTGCAGCGCCGCCGCCGACAGGACGAACGTCTGCAGCGCAGTCGACTTGCCCGATCGCGGACCTCCGTGGATGACCATGTTCCCCGCCGAGGAGTCAGCGTCGAAGACGAGCGGATCGCGCCGCATCTCGAACGGCCTGTCGATTTCGCCCAGCGGCCAGCGCAGTCGCCGCTCAGGGAGATCGGCGCGCTGCAGCACGTCCTCCAGAGGCAGCGGCTCGTCGAGCGGTGGCAGCCACAGCGCGGGCGCGTGCGGTCCGTACCGGGCGAGTTGGTCACCGATGGTCGCGATGAGTTTGCGTGGCGGCAGCACCTCGACATCGGAGTAGGCGCCGGCGATCGCCGCCTCGGCGGGCAGCTCCACCCGCGATGCGGTGAAGAGCTGCGGTTGCGGCACTGCGTGCACCACAATGGACTTCGCACGCCGAGGGGGTTCGTATATGCCGTCGACGTAGGTGCTGCGAAATTTGATCGGCACCGCGCCGGGGGCAGGCACCAGGAAGCCGACGCCTTTGTGCTCGCGGCCCGACTCGATGTGATAAGTGTCCTCGACGCCGATGATCTGGCGGGAGATGGCCGGGCTGGCCACCTTGAGGCCGATCCGGTACGAGGTGTTCTTGTCGATGTCCTTGATCTTGCCGACGTCGAGCGTCTGCGACGCGAACAGGATGTGGATCCGGAACGAGCGGCCTTTGCGGGCAACGTAGTCGAAAAGCTCTGCGTACTCCGGATGGTCGGCCAGCATCAGCGTGAACTCGTCGGCGACCACGAAGAGAGTCGGCATCGGCGGCAGATCGTGCCCGGCGGCTATCGCGTTCTCGTACTCGGTGACCGAGGTGAAGGCGCTGCCCTGCACCCGCCGGCCTGCTTCGCGGAGGAGTTGCTCGCGGCGGGCCACCTCACCACGCAGAGTGTCGGCGAACCGGTCGGCCAGCGACTTCTTCTCGGCCATGTTGGAGATGACGGCGACGACCTGCGGGAAGTCGCGGAAGATGTCGGCGCCCGCCTCACCCTTGAAGTCGGCGTAGATCACGATCAGTCGGTCGGCAGAGTGAGTCGTCAACAGCGACAGCAGGATCGACATCAGCGTTTGCGACTTGCCTGAGCCGGTCATGCCGATCATCAGACCGTGTGGACCCATGCCGCCCTCGGCTTCGTCCTTGAGATCGAAGTACAGCGGCTCGCCGGTGGCGGTGACGCCGATCGGCACCCGCAGTTCGTCGTCTCTGCTGCGCGGCGCCCACAGGATCGCGACGTCGAGCGCCGACGCGTCGGGGATGTCGAGAAGCGTCGTGAACGTGCCACCACCTGTGCTCGACGACCGCGTGTGGATCGGGTTGGAGTCCCAGCGGGAGAGACGACGGGCGACGTGGGCCGCGTCGGCGACGGCGACGGCGTCTGCGGCGTCGATGTAGGGCTGCCAGCCCTGGGCGCCCTGCCACCGCGAGATCGTGCCCCCCGCGATGCGCAGCACCGGCCGCTCAGGATCGGGATACTGCTCACGGTGCGGCTCAGTCGCCGATGTGTGGACGATGGTGACGCCGGACAGGTTCGGCAGGTCCGTGAAGTCGGCCGGGTCGGCGTCCGGATCGTCGAGCACGATCAGCAGGTGTTTGGCGGCGTCGATGGCCGACACGAGCGGCCGCAACTCCGCCGCGGAGGTGGTCAGAAGCCGGGCGGGACCGACGCCGTCGAGCTGACCGGGAACATCGGTGTGCGGCAACCATTTCAGCCACGCCCATGCCTCCTGGTCGAGATCCGGCGCTGCGACGGCCAGACCCAGGACCTCGGGGTCGTGCCACACCGCGGCGTGCGTCAGCCATGCCCGCAGCGCCGCGCGCACGTCATCCGCCTCGCCGACGAGCGTGATGCGGGAGAGCGTGGTCAGGTCGATCCCGATGGGCACGTCGCGGACCGTGCGCTGAGTGTCCAGCAGACCCCGTAACGCGCTGTGCGACACGGGTTCCAAATCGACCTCATCGGCGGCGTCCTTGACCCGCAACGTCGTGTTCAGCGCGACGTCCCCGCGGCCGGCCCGCAGCACCAGGAAGTCGTCGTCGCGGGGGTCACGTTCCCACTGCCGCCGGGTGCCGGGAATCACGGCGAGAGCATCGGGGGCCGGATGCGACCATTCCAGCGCGGTCCGCTGCTCTGTGGCGTGAGCGCGCACGTTGTCCCGCAGCACCGACAGGTAGCGCAGATAGTCGGCGCGTTCGGCGTCGACCTCCTCGGTCCGCATCTTGTTGTCCGAACCGCGGTAGAGCGCGGTTGCCGCCAGCAGCAGGACGAACGGGAAGAACAGTGTGGTCGGGGAGATCAGCCGCATGCCGGTGGCGACGAGAGCGACGATCATGCCGACGATCAGGATCACGATCAGATAAGGCAGCACACGCCGCAAAAGAGACGGCGGCACGAGACGCGGGCGCTCGGGCGGTGGCTCGATCGTGATCGTCCCCCTGCGCACCTCCGGACGCGGCAGCCTGCGGTGCGCTTCGAATATCAGCCTGCTCATCGGACCTCCCCCGCCTGCATGGCGGCGTCGCGCCGGATCGAATCGTGAGCGGTGAGCGCGTTGTCGCGCGACAGCGTGGGTCCGGCGGCGTACAGGGACAGCACCGACCACGGAGCCGGCAGTGATGGCGCGGAAAGGCCGAGCGCCTCAACGGCTTTGCTGCTTCCGGTTGTGTCAATCCCATACCGGACACCGGTGTCGCCGACCCAGAACAGGGAGCCCGCGGTCGGCGAACCCGGCTCCTGGCCGACGGTTTGAACCAGGTAGCCGCTGCCGGGGGGCAACACCACCCTGGTCCCCGTACCGACGAGGTCGACCGTGTGCGTACCGGACGCGATCGGAAGTGAGGCACCGGAGAGCAGCGTCAGGGCACTGACATTCGCGCCGTCGGGCTTCGACCACTGTGCGCATATGACGGGGGCGTCGACTGCCTCGACGAGTGCGACCGGTTCAGCGGGATAGGCGCTGGTATCGATGACGTCGGCGACGGGCATGCGGGCCACCTCGTCCGCGCCCAGTCGGGGCGGCTGGTCGAGGCCGAACGAATTGGTGTTGCGCAGGATCGCGGCCAACACCGGCGGGATCGGCTGCAGGCCGTCGGGCAGAACCGCGTAGTGCCGCAGGGTGTTGTCGGTGTCGAAGGAGACCACGACGGCGCCGACGGGAGCGGGTACCGGTAGCGGGAATCG
>DATEIG010000701.1:0-2437 GCA_035279185.1 Mycobacterium sp. | reverse complement strand
GCCGTCGCCGATGGCGGCCGCCGCCTGTCGGGCGTGGCCGAGAACGGCGTCGGGGATGCCCAACGAGCTCACGATGCCATTCTGCATCGGTCTACGTCGCTTCCACCGCATCGACCAGACCCCAGTCCAGCGCCGTCGCCGCATCGATCGTCCGCCCGGACAACACCAGGTATGCGGTGCGCCAACGCCCCACCCGCCGCGTGATGCTGACCGTTCCACCTGCTCCCGGAAGCAGCCCGAGGCTGAGCTCGGGCAGACCGAGCACCGAATCTCGATGCGCGACAACCCATCCGCAGAATGCCGCCATTTCGAGCCCGCTCCCGAGCACCTGACCGTGCACCTGTGCTCGGCACCGCGGGCCCAGCCGGGCGGCTAGTTCCCCCAGGATCAGCGCCGGGCTGTGCCGCACACGGGCGACGTGGGCGCTCGCCGGGTCGGCGAACGACCCGAACTCGGCGAGGTCGCCGCCACTGCAGAAGGACGGGCCGTTCCCGGAGAGCACCACTTCGTCGACCGACGGGTCGTGGCGCGCCACGTCGAGGGCGTCCAGCAGCGCAGCACGCGCGTCGTTGGAGAACGCGTTGTGTCGCGAGGGCCGGTTGAACCGGATGCTCAGGGTGTTCCCGGATCGGTCGGCGAGAACGGGATCGAGCAGCGCGGGCGCGCTGGCCGGACCCCTCTGCTGCAGCCATGCGGCGAACTCCCCGCCCGCCTGCAGCGTCGAGTAGGCGAGCGACTCGGTGATCACGCCGGTCAACGGCGGCGCCGCCGGATCGGCTGCCCGCAGCACGTCGTCACACACGGTCGCTGCCTGCGGCCACATCTCGAATCGGGTGGCCAACTCGGAGAGGGTGCTATCGGTCGAATCGACTGCGACGACTCGGCGGTCGGTGACGTCGTCCTCGCTGAGCGTGAACGTCGCGTGATCGATCCAGGGCTGCGCGGACGACGAGACGACGTCGGCGGCCGATCCCACCGCCACGACCACACCGGTCGGGGGCTGCGGACCGGTCGGGGGGTCGCCCAGGTCAACGACGAGCACGGCCCCGCACGGCCCTACACCGGGTCGAAGGACGAGATGAGCCAGCCGCCGTCGATCTTCTGCAGGGTGACTCGCACGGAGCTGTTGATGAAGCTCGCGTCCGGACGGTCTTTGCTCTGCGTGGTCTGGTTGATGAACACCAGCACCACCGCTTTGTCGGGTCCGATCTCCGACACCGCCGCACGCACGATCGCGGCCTCCGTCTTCACCGCCTTCTGCTTTGCGGCGGGCGCCACGATCTGCTCGGTGAACTGGGTGTAATACGACAGGAAGCTGCCGGTGAGCTTGCTCTTCGCGGCCGCGAAGTCCTTGTCCAGACTGTCCGGCGAGTACGAGAGCAGTGCCACGGTCCCATCGGACGCCGCTCGGATGGCGGACTGCATCGCTTCCGCGTCGGTTGCCCGGTCGGGCTTGTAGACCGAGAAGAACATCCAGCCCGTCAGCGCCGCCGCGGCGACCAGCGCGACCGTCAGCGTTATCGCCACCCAGTGCCGTGCCGCGCTTCGGCGCACGCCGCCCACCAGGGTGCGCTTCGGCTTGGCCTCCGCCGCAGGTTCCGACGAGTGCTCTTCGATGGAATCACTCTCGACCGCGGTCGACGTCGGCTCGTCGCCTTCGGTTGCGTCCACCTCGGGGACGTCCTTCTCGTCGGTCACGGTACGAACTCGACTTTCGCCAATTTCATCTGTCCGCCGTCCCGCGCGAGGTTCACGCTGAGCCGCCATGCGCGCGGTTCCTGTTTGGCGCCGGCTTGGTTGGTCACCCGCGACGATGCGGCGACAAGCACGGTCGCGGTGTCGTCGGTCATCGACTCCACGGCCGTCGCCGTCACGGTGGTTTCGGTGACCGCCTTCGACTCGACCGCGACATTGATGAAATCCTCTGCCGTGCTTTGGAAGTCGCTCTTGAACTGGCCGGTCGAGTTGTCGATGATGCGCTGTACGTCCTCTTTGGCCCTGGTGTAGTCCAACGACATCAGCGTGACGACGCCCTGCCTGGCGGCCGCCTCGAACTCGGCTCTGCGCTGCTGCTCGGCCAGTACCTGACGATGACTCCAGTACATGTAGCCGCAGGCGGCGAGCAGTGCGGCGATCAGAAGGATCGTGAGTGCACCGGCAATCGATTTCCACGACGGCAGCGGGATCCGCACGCCCCGGCGTCCCCTGGCCGGCTCGCTCGAAGACTCGGCGACAGAGTCGTCCGTCGCCTCCGTGTCCGGCTCAGTGGCTTCCGTGGCCTCGTCGTCGCCGTCGGCGTTGTCGGCATCGGGGGCTGCAACGGTCTCGGCCGCCTGTGTCTGCGCGGCCTTGGCCTGCGCGGCTTCCGCGGCCTCGCGCCGCAGGCGCAGTGCGCGGGCACGGGCGCGGGCGGCAGCGGCGACAGCCTCGGCTTCGG
>DATEIG010000700.1:0-4544 GCA_035279185.1 Mycobacterium sp. | reverse complement strand
CGAGCCGATCGAGAAGTACACCGCACCGTCGGGCCCGACGGCCACGCTCTTCAGCGCGTGCGCGTAGGCACCGTTGAGGTCGGGACTCTTGGCGTCGGGCAGGTCGGCAGCCACCGTGCGCGGGTTGACCGCAGCGCCGTTGACGTAGTCGTACGCATCGATCTGATCGCTTTCGGCGACATAGAGCGTGTTGCCCGCGAACGCCATACCGTGCGGCTGGTCGAGGCCGTCGAGCATCGTCGATTGTTCGGGCGCAGCACCGGATTTCGGTGTCAGCTTGACGATCTGCCCCGAACCCGGCAGCGACACGAGCAGCGCCCCGTCGGGAGTCCACGTCTCCAACCGCGCCTTGGGGATCCGGGCCCACACCCCGATCGTCCAGCCCTGGGGTATGAGCGCCTGTCGCGGCTGGTCGAGCGGCGCCTGCGCCATGTCGCCGGGGACAGTGAGCGGTGCCGACACCAGCTGGGGTGAACCGGGGGCGGGTGCGGCAGGCGCCGTCGACGACCCCGGCGACGACGACCGTTGCGGAGTTGACTCCGACGAGCATCCCGCGAGCGCGGAGAGGCCGATGAGGCCGACGATGACAGCGTTACGCGGAAGCCAGATCGGCATGCATCTCCCATACGAGGATTTCGGAGGGTTCGGTGGCGGTGACGCGCCGGCCGCCTGCGGCGGTGAAGCGGGCGGCGTCACCCTCGTGCAGTGTTTCGGCGCCTTCCAGCGTCAGCGCACCGCGCGCGACGAACAGGTGCAGGAACGGCGAATCGGGCAGGTCGACGGCGTCGCCCGGGCTCAACCGTCCGGCGTGCAGGGCGGCGTTGCTGTTGTGCAGGTGGACAGCGGCGTCGTCGCTGCGTCCCGACGCGATCGTGGTCAAGCCGGCGGTGAGCCGGCCTGCGTCGACTTCGGCCTGCTGGTAACCGGGTTCGATGCCCGCCTGGTCTGGCACTACCCACATCTGTACGAAATGCACTGGCTCGCTTGTCGATCCGTTCCTCTCCGAATGCAGCACGCCGGTGCCCGCCGACATGCGCTGCGCGAGGCCGGGGTAGATGACGCCCGAGTTGCCCATCGAGTCGCGGTGCTCGAGTGCGCCCTCCAACACCCAGGTGACGATCTCCATGTCCCGATGCGGATGGGTGTCGAAACCCGCACCCGGTGCCACCCGGTCGTCGTTGTTGACGAGCAGCAGCCCGTGATGGGTGTTGTCCGGGTCGTAGTAACCGGCGAACGAGAAAGAATGCTTGGAGTCGAGCCATTCCGTCGTGCTCACGCCCCGGTCGGACGCGCGGCGGATGTCTACCGATGACGTCACCCATCCCAGGGTAGCGAGCGATTCGAGTGGCCGGTTGTGACGCGTTTCGACGTCATTCCCGCGACATAAGTGGCCACTCGGTGAGCCGGGGCTGTGGATAGCCAGCGACGTGACCGCCTCACATGTCGTCCTCCCGCACGACGGTGTTCCCATGACGACGCGGCCTTTCCTGGGAACTGAAGCGATCAGCAGCGGCACGCTGAACCGTTGGACACTGACGAATGGGTATGACCGCATCTTTCGCAACGTCTATGCGGCCAAAGGCAGTGTGCTGACACCTGCGGACAAGGCGGTCGCGGCCTGGTTGTGGTCGAACCGGCAGGCCACCCTTGCAGGCTTGTCCGCCTCGGCCATACACGGCGCGCTATGGATCGACGCCGAGAAGCCGGCCGAGCTGTACCGCACAAACGGCAAACCGACGGCCGGCATCCTCATTCACCGCGACGAACTGCGCGACGACGAGCATCGCCTGATACGGGGTGTTCCCGCGACGACCGCTGCGCGTACCGCCTTCGACCTCGCGCTGGCCAATGCGACGGGACTCATCGCCGACGACGTCGCGCCACTCATCGGCAGGCATCCCGGCGTTCGCGGACTGAAGCAGCTTCGTCAGGTGCTCGACGTGATGGATGGCGGCGCCGAGTCACCGCAGGAGACCAGGACGCGGTTGGTGCTCATTGATGCACTACTCCCGAAACCGGAAACGCAGATTCGCGTGGGCCGTTGGCGAATCGACATGGGCTACCGCGAGTTCAAGGTCGGTGTCGAGTACGACGGCGTACAACACTGGAACGACAACCGGCGAAGGGCCCACGACATCGACCGAGCGGCCGATTTGGCAGCAAGGGGATGGTTCATCATCAGGGTGAGCGCGGACATCCTTCGCTATCGCCGCGACGTCATTGTCGAGAGAACGTGTCTGGCGCTACGCGCGGCGGGCGCCGAATGGCCAGTTGTCGCAGGTATTTTGAGCGATCTTGCGCGATAAGTGGCCACTCGCGAAACTACAGCGCGACAGGCAGACCGAACTGCTCGAACAACCCGTCGGCGTGAAACGCCACCACATGCGCGATGCCGCCCGGCCGGACATCGAGCACATGGAGCTGGAACTCCTCGTGCCTACCCGTCTCCCGGTTGAGCATGTACAGCGCCGCGGCGGGTTGGCCGTTCGCGGTGGTCGCGAGGAACTTCATGTCACCCGGCCCCTCGGCGGGGCAGTGCGTCTTCGACAGCGCGACGATGTCGGCCGGTCCCTGGTACCAGCCGTCGAACGGCGGCATCTCGAACACGGCGTCCTCGGTGAACAGCTGGACCAGCCTGTCCATGTCGTAGTCCTCGAACGCCGCGATGTAGCGCGACAGCTGGTCTCTGGCCTCAGGCGACTCGGGAGTGGCGGCTTCGCCGTCGTGCGTCGGCTGGACGGCGTCGAGTTGCGCCCGCGCGCGCTGCAGAAGGCTGTTGACCGCGGCCGTCGACGCACCGATGGCCTCGCCGACCTCGGCCGCCTTCCACTGCAGCACCTCACGCAGGACGAGCACCGCCCGCTGTCGCGCCGACAGATGCTGCAGCGCCGCGACGAACGCCAACCGCACCGACTCGCGCGACTCGACGATCACCGACGGGTCCGACGGGTCCTCCTTGGGGGAATCGGGCAGCGGCTCCAGCCATGTGATCTCGCGATGCTCGGCGATGTCGCCCGTCGGGTCCGACGCCGACTGGCCCAGCCCCGACGGCAGCGGGCGCCGCTGACGGCCCTCCAGAGCGGTCAGGCTGGTGTTCGTCGCGATCCGGTACAGCCACGTCCGCACCGAGGATTTGCCCTCGAACTTGTTGTAGGCCTTCCAGGCGCGCAGGTAGGTGTCCTGCACCAGGTCCTCGGCGTCGTGGATCGAGCCGGTCATCCGGTAGCAGTGCGCAAGCAATTCGCGCCGATACCGCTGGGCATCGGCCAGAAAAGCGTCCGCGGCGGCCGCCTGATTGTCCGAGTCGAAGGGTTCCAGGCTTTCTGCGAGCACGCTCACGGCACCGAGCTTACGCAGAGAGCCGACAAGTGCCAGAGATCATCGTCGCCCGGTTGGCTAGTCTGCGCTGATGGCCAGTAGCCGACACGAACGGTCCTTCGAAGGGGTCGGTGGCACCCGCATCGTCTACGACGTGTGGGAGCCCGAGGAAGAGGACTGCCGCGGCGTCGTCGTGCTCTGCCACGGCTACGCCGAGCACGCCCGCCGCTACGACCACGTCGCCCAGCGGTTCGGCGAGGCCGGGCTCGCGGTCTATGCCCTCGACCTGCGGGGGCACGGGCGCTCCGGCGGCAAGCGCGTATTCCTGCGCGACATCTCCGAGTACACCGACGACTTCCACACCCTCGTCGGTATCGCCGCCGCCGAATACCCGGAACTCCCCCGCGTCGTCCTCGGCCACAGCATGGGCGGCGGGGTGGTGTTCGCCTACGGGGTCGAACACCCCGACGATTACGCCGCGATGGTGCTGTCCGGCCCGGCTGTCGACGCCCAGGACGGGGTGTCGCCGGTGATGATGGTGCTGGCCAAGACGCTCGGCAGGCTTCTGCCCGGCCTGCCCGTCGAACAGCTGCCGACCGACGCCGTGTCCCGCGATCCCGAGGTCGTCGCCGCGTACAACGCCGACCCGCTGGTGCACCACGGCAAGCTGCCCGCCGGTATCGGCCGCGCGCTGATCGGCGTCGGCGAGACCATGCCGCGGCGCGCCCCGGCCATCACGGCGCCGCTGCTCATCGTGCACGGCGACCACGACAAGCTGATCCCGGTGAAGGGCAGCAGACACCTGATGGAGTGCGTCGGGTCGACGGACAAGGAACTCAAGGTCTATCCCGGGCTCTACCACGAGGTGTTCAACGAACCCGAACGCGCTGCGGTGCTCGACGACGTCACCTCATGGATCGAGGCGCGGTTGTGAAAGCACTTGCCGCGCTGGTTTTTTCGTTTTTTCTGTTGGTATCAGCCGGCTGCTCGTCTGACGACACGGCGCAGAAGCAGTGGGTGGAGGACGAGGTCAGCTTCGAAGCCGACGGCCTGACCATCCACGGCACCTACCGCCACCAGAAAGACGCGGCGCGCGCCCCGGCCGCCCTGCTGATCTCCGAAAGCGGCAACACCGACCGCAACGGCGACAACATCGTCGTCGGCAAGATCGGCAACATGCGCCAGCTGGCGGAGGCGCTGTCCGACAAGGGCGTCGCCAGCCTGCG
>DATEIG010000699.1:0-3912 GCA_035279185.1 Mycobacterium sp. | reverse complement strand
GGCCTCAACCACCTCACCCGGTCGCTGGCCGAGGAGTGGGGGCCACATGCGCGGGTCAACAGCCTGGCGCTCGGGCCGACGATGACCGAGAACTTCCGCGCGATCGTTCTTCCGAAGGACGATCCGCAGGGTCGGGATTACTTCCGCAACGTGCCCCTGCGCCGCGCAGGCGAGCCGGCCGAAGTCGGCCGCGTCTGCGTGTTCCTGTGCAGCGGCGCCGCCGACTTCGTCAACGGCACCACCATCGAGGTCGACGGCGGCATGTTGCCGGGGGTGCTGTACGACGCGGGCCTGAAGACGATCACCGATCTCCTGTAGAGACCCGTGAACTTCCTGCAGCGCCGCCGGATGCGGCTTCTCGTCGAGCGGGCGCAGCCGTTCGCCGATGAGACGCTGCGGGCCGTCGCCAACTTCACGTGGGTGGGCAACAGCATGGGCGCCCAACCCGGTGTGCTCGGCAGGAAGGAGTGGGCGGGCGGCCTGCCGCAGTGGACGCTGATCGCCGCGGGCGAGCTGAGGCTCTACATCGTGGCGACCACGGCGATGCGGCCGGACAAGGGAACCGAGTTGATCGGAAGCTGGCCGCTGCCTGCCGTGCGGTTGACCGAGGAGAGCTATCCGCGCAAAGCGGGGCGCATCCCGTTGGGCGCCTGGCAGGCCGTGCGGTTCGAGTTCCCCGACCGTGAGCAGGCGGTACTGCAGCCGTTCGGGTTCGGGATCGACGAACTGCTGGAGGCGCACCGATGCGCGCGGCCGCCGTCGATCGGCCCGCAACTGACCGAGGTGGCGCTCATGACGACGTCACAGGGGCCGCTGCTGCCCGATGTGTTCTTCGTGCTGAGCTACGACGACGGCAGCAACCGTTCGGTCCCGATGGGCTCCGACGGCGACGACCGGCTGCTGGAAGGGCTGCAGCGGCTGCCCGGCTTCGACAACGAGACGTTCATCGAAGCGATGGCGGTCTGCGAGGAGGGCATCTCGGTGCTGTGGCGCCGCTCGGACAGCGGCGATGCGCCCCGCCCGTAGACTGAGCGGGTGCAACCGGCATCCCCTCGCCCCGTTCTCGTGGTCGACTTCGGAGCGCAGTACGCGCAGCTGATCGCCCGTCGTGTCCGCGAGGCCAGGGTGTATTCGGAGGTCGTGCCGCACACCGCATCCGTCGAGGAGATCAAGGCCAAGGATCCGCAGGCGATCGTGCTGTCCGGCGGCCCGTCGAGCGTGTACGAGCCGGGCGCGCCCCAGCTCGATCCCGGCGTTTTCGATCTCGGCGTCCCGGTCTTCGGTATCTGCTACGGATTTCAGGCGATGGCGCAGACGCTCGGCGGCACCGTCGCGCACACCGGCACCAGCGAGTACGGTCGCACCGAACTCAATGTCACTGGGGGACAACTCCATTCGGATCTCCCCGAGCGTCAGCCGGTATGGATGAGCCACGGCGACGCCGTCACCGCGGCGCCGGAGGGTTTCGAGGTCGTCGCCAGCAGCTCCGGCGCACCCGTTGCGGGCTTCGAGAACCGGGCGCGGGGGCTGGCAGGCGTGCAATACCACCCCGAGGTGATGCACAGCCCGCACGGCCAACAGGTGCTGAGCCGGTTCCTGCACGAGTTCGCGGGCATCGACTCGACGTGGACGCCCGCGAACATCGCCGACAGCCTCGTCGAACAGGTCCGCAGCCAGGTCGGCGACGGCAGGGCCATCTGCGGGTTGTCCGGAGGGGTGGACTCGGCCGTCGCTGCCGCACTCGTGCAACGCGCCATCGGCGACAGGTTGACGTGCGTGTTCGTCGACCACGGGCTTTTGCGCGAAGGGGAGCGGGCCCAGGTGCAACGCGACTTCGTCGCGGCGACCGGCGCCAACCTCGTCACCGTCGACGTCGCCGACCGGTTCCTGCAGGCCCTGTCGGGTGTCACCAACCCCGAGGGCAAGCGCAAGATCATCGGGCGGGAGTTCATCAGGGCGTTCGAAGGCGCGGTGCGAGACATCGTGGGAGACACCGGCTCTGAGGTCGACTTCCTGGTGCAGGGCACTCTCTATCCCGACGTGGTGGAATCGGGCGGCGGCTCGGGCACCGCGAACATCAAGAGCCACCACAATGTCGGCGGCCTGCCCGACGACCTGACGTTCACGCTGGTCGAGCCGCTGCGGCTGCTGTTCAAGGACGAGGTCCGCGCAGTCGGCCGCGAACTTGGCCTGCCGGAGGAAATCGTTGCGCGGCAACCGTTCCCGGGTCCCGGCCTCGGGATCCGCATCATCGGCGAGGTGACGAAGGACCGGCTGGACACCCTGCGCCGCGCCGACGCGATCGCGCGCGAGGAACTGACCGCGGCCGGCCTGGACAACCAGATCTGGCAGTGCCCGGTGGTGCTGCTGGCCGACATCCGGTCGGTCGGTGTGCAGGGTGACGGCCGCACCTACGGCCATCCGATCGTGCTGCGACCGGTGTCCAGCGAGGACGCGATGACCGCGGACTGGACTCGGGTGCCCTACGAGGTGCTGGAGCGCATCTCGACCCGCATCACCAACGAAGTACCCGAGGTGAATCGGGTGGTGCTCGATGTCACGAGCAAGCCGCCGGGCACCATCGAATGGGAGTGATCAGCCGTCGGTCTCTTCGGGCATGTCGGCCTCTTTGGCGATGAGGTCACCGAGGATCTGACCAACCGCCGACTCGATCGTCGACTCGATGGAGAACGCCAGCGTCGCCGACACCGCCGAGACGGCCTGCGTGCGGAACCGCACCAACATCGTGAGCAGTTCGGCGATCTCGGTGTCGGCCGGGAGTGCCTCGCCGGGGTTGATGCGGTCGAGGACCTCTTCGATGCCCGCCTGCACCAGGATGCCGCTGATCTGATCGATGATCGGGGCGATCTGCTCGTGGAGGTCGATGAGCTTGTCGGTCGCGACGCCGTACTGTCGGATGTCGTTGAACGCCTCGATCAGCTTGGGCCGCACGATGATCGCCTCGTCGTCCTCCAGCCGGATCACGCCGAGGCCGACCATCCGCTCGAAGCCCGGATCGTCGTCGACGAGCCGCTTGGCGTCGGCGACGCTCATCCGCTCGGGCTTCTCGGTCGCCCAGCTGCCCGCGATCGCCGATTCGAGCCCGAGCATGTCGCCGACGTTCTTGCCCTGCTCCCAGGCCGAGAGCATCTCGTGCACATGCGAGATGTTGTAACCCCGGTCCAGCAACGAGGTGATCAGCCGCAGCCGGGTCAGGTGGGTGTCATTGAACAGCGCGATGCGGCCTACCCGCAGCGGCGGATGCAGCAGACCGCGGTCGCGGTACACGCGGATGTTGCGGGTCGTGGTGCCTGCCAACCTCGCGAGCTCCTCGATGCGGTACTCGCCGGAGGCTTCGACACCGTGCGGCTGCACGGTCGCGTCGAACAGCTGCGAGACGGCGTTCTCGACGACGTCGCGTCCGCTGCGGCGGATCTGCCTCGGTGCGCGACGCAGCCCGCCGAGGATCGTCGAGATGGCCCCCGCCTGTTGCCGTTGCTGCCGTCCCCCAGACATGTCAAGCGGCCTCTGTTGACTCGCTCCTCGCGTGCGCGACGTAGTCCTTGGCTCTGAAATCCCGCATCTGACGAAGATACTGCGTCGCGAAGCCCGGGTACATCGAAGCGTTGAAGCCGTCCTTGGTCAGATACCAGCTGCTGCAGCCCGACATCCACGTCGTCCTCGTCAGCCGCTTCTGGATGGCGCGGTTGTAGCGCTGCTGCACCTCTTCGCGCACGTCGAGATAGCGCAGCCCGTCGCGGAGAATCGTGGTGATACCGCTCACCGCATAGTCGATCTGTCCCTCGACGTACACCAGAAGCGAGTTGTGGCCGGGCCCGGAGTTCGGGCCCGTCATCAGGAACAGGTTCGGGTAGCCGTGCGCGTTGATGCTCTTGTAGGCCTGCGCGCCGT
>DATEIG010000698.1:0-7279 GCA_035279185.1 Mycobacterium sp. | reverse complement strand
CCGTCCTCGGTACGCAGTACACACAAGCCCTCGCCGTCGACTGGGTGGGACTCGCGCTCGCCGTCGGCATGGGGTCGCTGTCGTCGGCCGTGCTGGTCGCCAACAACCTGCGCGACATCCCCACCGACAAGGAAGCCGACAAGATCACGCTGGCGGTCCGTCTCGGCGACGCCCGCACCCGAGTTCTGTATCAGGCGCTGCTCGCGGTGGCGCTGCTCATGACGCTGCTGCTGACGGTCTTGGCGACGCCGTGGTGCGCGGTCGGGTTGGTCGCCGTGCCGTTGGCTCTGCGGGCGGCGCGGCCCGTGCGGAGCGGCGGCGGAGGCCGTGACCTGATTCCTGTCCTGCGCGACACCGGCCTCACGATGCTGGTGTGGTCGATCGCGATGGCGCTGGCGCTGTGGCTCGGCGGGTAGGCGTCAGCTCACCGCCGTCGGCGCGTCGACCGCTTTGACCAGTTGCACTTCAGGCCGTGCGGGAACCCCGTCGGCGAGAAACCAGCGAAACGCGAGATTGCCCAACGGGTAACCCAACGTCGTCACTGAATTAGGATGCGCGGTCACCCCTTTCGACAGCACTATGGTCACCGATCCGTCGGCGTTGGGCACGGCGCTGTGGCCGTTGACCGAGCTGCGCGCGTCGTCGACACCGGGCGTGGCCATGAACTGGTTCCAGACCACGAGATTCCAGAAGCGGCACTGCGGCGGTCGATGGGTGATGACGAGTGCCTCGTCGTCGTCCAGCACGAAGCTTCCGTAGGCGTAGCAGGCGTCGCGGGCCGACCAGCCGAAGTTCGCGTCGGGTACCTGATACGGGTCAGCGAATTCGTTTGCGGCCTGCGAGATCTCGTGGCCCAGCGTGTGGGCGTCGTCAGTTCGGGCGCCAACGGCCAGCGGCAGGATCGCGAACATGGTCCGCATCCACGCGGCGCTCGCCCGCAGCGCCGCGGCGGTCTCGTCGTCGCCGTGGCGGAAGGGGTCTGGCTCGTCGAGCGCCTCGATGCGCCAGCTCACGGGCGTTCCGGTGCGCGGGTCGGCCTGGTAGTCGCGCGTCATCAGCACGGCCGCATCGGGCGTCGGCCCGAGTTCGAAGGAGAAGTTCCCGGCGGGGTCGATGTCGAGATCGTCGTCGCGCAGGATCGCCACGATGCGGTCAGACCACGCGCCCGGCGACGGTTCGTTGTATGCGGTGACCGAGAAGTAGACGCTGTCGCCTTTGTTGCCGCTGATCCGGTAGCGCCGCTTCGGATCCACCGGGCACATGAAGTAGTAGGCGTCGGTGTTGTCGCCGCCCCATCGGCG
Source organism: Mycobacterium sp. (assembly GCA_035279185.1). Classification (GTDB taxonomy): domain Bacteria; phylum Actinomycetota; class Actinomycetes; order Mycobacteriales; family Mycobacteriaceae; genus Mycobacterium. The sequence goes on along the minus strand of DATEIG010000698.1, from coordinate 5,978 downwards.
GTCCTGCCGTGAGGGCGAGTTGACCTCGACCCAGCGCGGCCTGCTCGGATCGGGAAACAGGTAGGTGTCGAAGGCGACGCCGAGCGTGGTCGCGAGCATCCGGTAGCCGTCGGCGACGTGCCGGTCGTCGGTGACGGCGCGGTCGCCCTCGAGGAACGAAGCGTCAAGGCCGCCTAGTGTTTCCAGCAGCTCGCGCCAGGCCGTCGTCGACTCGTGTCGGCTCATGAACTGATTCCTCTCGTGATCAAGGTGGCTGTGCGCTCCACCCATACGTCGTCGAGATCTTGGTTGCGCGTGATGATGGCCATCAACGCCATGCCCGCGATGGCCTCCACCAGGTCGGCAGCGGTCACGTCCGGCCTCACCTCGCCGCGGCTCGTGGCGGCGTCGAGACGCTCGGTCATACCGCGGGTGGTGATCTCGCCGAACCGGCCGAGCAGCTTCTCGTGCAGCGAAGGGTCGGTGGCCATCTCGGCGAGCAGACCGGGCATCGCGGCCCGCGCCGCCGCAGTGGTCAGCACTCCGGTCGAGCGTCGCACCATCTCGCGGACGTCGCCGGCGAGCGATCCGGTGTCGGGCAGCGCGGTCGCCTCGGATATCGGAAAGACGGCCTCGTGCACCAGATGTGCCTTGCTCGGCCAGCGTCGGTAGATCGCCGGCTTGCTGGTGCGCGCGCGCTTGGCGATCGCGTCGACCGACAGATCGGCATAGCCAGACCTCCCCAGCAGTTCGACCGTCGCCCGCAGCACCGAGTCGTCGATGCGCGGATCGCGGGGTCGACCGAGGTCTGTTGTCATTACGAAACTCAGAGTAACATAATGGTCCCGGACGAGAGGAGGACAAAGTCATGTCAGGGACCGATGTCAGAGCCGCCGTCGTCCACCTCGACGACCTCGCCGAGCCGCGCTTCAGCGAGTCGGCGCAACAGATCCGCGACGTGATGGCGTCCATGGCGCCGGACTGCCCGCTCGACGCCGACGTCCTGCACGCGAAAGCCGCTGCGGAAACAGGGCTCGACGACTTCGGCGCCGACGACTACCGTGACCGCCTCGACGTGTATCTCACTGCGTTGCAGGAGATTCCGACGATGATCCCGGCGGGTGTGGTGAACCATCACGCTCAGCTGCTGCAGTGGTTGAAGAACCGGTTACTGCTCACCGACCTGCTGACGCGCCACCCGGAGATCAATGACATCGACCTGCTGCCGCCTGTCGTCATCGCCGGTCTGCCGCGGACGGGGACCACGCACCTGCACAACATGTTGGCCGCACCGACGACGTTCCGCACGATGCCCTACTGGGAGAGCAACGAGCCGTTCCCGCTGCCCGCCGAGGTCGGCGTCGAACCCGACCCGCGCCGCGCCCGGATGGATGTCGCGATCGACGTGATGAACATCGTGATGCCGCATTTCGCGCTCATGCACGAGATGACGACGGACCATGTGCACGAAGAGATTCAGCTGCTCGCCAACGACCTGTCGACGATGTTGTTCGAGACGCTGGCACACGTGCCGCGGTGGCGCGACTACTACATGGCCCACGATCAGACATCGCACTACGAGTACCTGATGACGCAACTCAAGGCGATGCAGTTCCTTCGCGGCGGTCGACGATGGCTGCTCAAGTCGCCACAGCACCTCGAACAGCTGCCGGTGCTGAACACCGTCTTCCCAGACGTGTTCGTCATCTTCACCCATCGCGACCCCACGCCGGTGGCGCTGTCGATGCTCGCGATGATCACCTACAGCGCGCGGATGTACTGCTCGCCGGTGCCCGTGGGTGACATCGCGTCGGCCTGGATCTCACGGTTGGGGGTGATGCTCGACGCACTCGTGCGCGACCGCTCGACGATCCCCGCGGAGCGGTCGATCGACGTCCGGTTCGACGAGTTCATGGCCGATGAGATGGCCGTCGCGACGCAGGTGTACGACAAGGCGGCCGAGTCGCTCGATGACGGGGCCCGTGCGGCGATCGGCGGCTATCTCGCGGGCCATCGGCGCGGCCGGCTCGGCACGGTCGCGACGTCGCCGCAGATGTTCGGCCTGACCGAACATGATCTCCGCGACCCGTTCGCCGCCTACGTCGCGCGGTTCCTGGCCTGATTTCTCCCCGCGAGCAGACGCGAACTCGCACAGAATTGGCCGAAATAGTGCGATTTTGTGTCTGCTCGCGGCAGGAAGCCGGTGTGCGGGGCGGTGACCACGGGTATTAGCACCCTGGCCCGTCCACGGCTAGAAAGGCACAGATGACCGCAGCACCCGTACGGCTCGACCAGCGCGCCATCGCCGATGCCCAGCGCATCGTCGGCGCCGTCGGCGACGCCTTCTCCGCGAAGGTGGTGGGCCAGCAGAACCTGAGAGAATCCCTGCTCATCGGCCTGCTGGCAGGCGGACACGTCCTGATCGAGAGCGTGCCCGGCCTGGCCAAGACGACGGCGGCCCGGGTGGTCGCCGAGTCGATCCACGGCGGATTCCAGCGCATCCAGTGCACCCCTGACCTGCTGCCCAGCGACATCATCGGCACCCAGGTCTACGAATCCGCGACGAACTCGTTCGTGACCCAACTGGGCCCGGTGCACACCACCATCGTGCTGCTCGACGAGATCAACCGCTCGAGCGCCAAAACGCAGAGCGCCATGCTCGAGGCGATGGAGGAACGCCAGACCACCATCGCGGGCACGGTCTATCCCATCCCCGAGCCGTTCCTGGTCATCGCCACCCAGAACCCCGTCGACCAGGAGGGCACCTATCCGCTGTCGGAGGCGCAGACCGACCGCTTCATGCTCAAGGACGTCCTGTCCTATCCCTCCGCCGACGAAGAGGTGGAAGTGATGGACCGGATGGACGCCGGGCTCTACGACAAGGCCAACCGCAGCAGGCCGGTCGTCGGGCTCGACGACATCCGGCGGCTGCATGACGTGGTCCGGCACGTCTACATGGACAAGGCGCTCACCCGCTACGCCAGCGAGCTGGTCTCGGTGACGCGCACGCCCGAGGAGTACCTGCCCGCGCAGCTGGCGCGGCTCATCGAATACGGCGCCAGCCCCCGCGCCACCATCGCGTTCGTCAAGTCCGCGCGCGCACTGGCCCTGCTGTCGGGCCGGGCGCACGTGATCCCCGACGACATCGCCACGCTCGCCCACCGTGTGCTGCGGCATCGCCTGATCCTCGGCTTCGAGGCGGCGAGCAACGGCGTCACCCCCGAGGTAGTCATCGACGCGGTGCTGCAAGCGGTCCGAGTGCCCTAAGGGTCCGGCGTGAGCAAGCATCTCAACAGGGCGAGGTCGTATTTCGGCACCGACACCCGCGGCCTCTTCGAGGGCGGCCGCTACGCGCTGTTACACACCCGCAGTTTGGAATTCGACGACCTGCGACCGTACGTACCCGGCGACGACGTCCGCGACATCGACTGGAAGGCGTCGGCGCGCTCGGGCAACGTCTTGATCAAGCGCTTCGTCGACGAGAAGCACCACAAGATCCTCCTCGTCGCCGACGCGGGCCGGAACATGACGGCTCAGGCGCCGAGCGGCGAGGCGAAGATCGATGTCGCCGCCAACATCCTCGGCGCCGTCGGACTGATCACACTGGGCCGCTCGGACCAGATCGGCATGGTGTACGGCGACAGCCGCGGGTGCGTCAACATCCGCCAGGGCCGCGGCGAAACACACATCGAGAACATGCTGCACCGGTTCTACGACCATGCCCTGACGAAACCCGGCTCCAGCGATATCGCCTGTCAATTGGATTATGTGGCAACGCATTACCGCCACTCGATGCTCATCGTGGTGGTATCCGACGAGCCGGAGGTCGACGGCCGTCTCGAGGAGGCGGTGCGCCGTCTCACCGGTCGACACGACGTTCTGTGGGCCATGGTCGCCGATGCGCCAGCCATCGGCACCCCCGACGCGCGACAAGACGGCTACGACGTCGCCGACGGCAACTTCGTGATCGGCGAGGCTGACCTCGGCCCGCGGATCGTCGCCGCGTACCGGCGGGCCGAAGCCAACCGCCGGCGCCTGCTCGACGAGTTCATGACGACACGCGCGATCCCCCACACGATCATCGGCGGCAGCAGACAGATCCGCTCGCGCGTGGTCGAGATGGCTCAGATCTTTTCGTCGTCCTCCCGGACGGGGGTGCGCCCCCGTGCCGGATGACGTGCTGACGTTCGTGTTCGGCCCGTCGCCGTACTCGACGTCGTGGCTGTGGCTCGGGCTGGCGTTGCTGCTGCTCGTAATCGCCTGGTATGCCGGCGTTTTCGTGTGGACGCTGCCCGCCCACCGACTACGGAACATACCCGTGCTGCGGTTGGTACACGCGAAACTGCTGCGGCGCACCTTCGTGCGTGCGATCCGGTCGATCGAGGCACAGCACCGGGCGGGTGAACTGACCGCGTCCGAGGCCGGCCGCCAGATGAGCCGGACACTGCGCAGTTTCCTGCACCAGGCGACCGGCACCCCGGCTCAGTACCTGCACGTCGAGGCGATTCGGTCGGGTGACCTGGCCGTGGCGGCACCGGTGCTGGCCGCGCTCAACGACGCGCAGTTCAACACCGCATCGCCGGTGGACGTGGCAGAGGTCGGCGCGACGGCCGAGGAGTTGATCCAGTCGTGGCCCTGACCTGGTGGCCCGTCGCGATCGCCGGATTGATCTGTGCCGCAGCGGCAGTCATGCTGGCGTTGCTGCTGCCGATGGAGCAGGTGCGACGACAGCTGCGCCGGATGGCGAACACCTCGCGGCTGACCCGTCTGCCCGAGTACGCACGGCTTGCCCGCGCGAGGCTGTTCTCGATGCTCGTGGCCGTGGCCCTGATCGGGGTGCTTCTCGGCGCTTCGGTGCTGGCCAGCGCCAGGCCGAGCGGCTGGTGGTGGTCGAGTGCCCCGCCCGATCCGCCCGACGACATCATGCTCTGCATCGGCGAGCCCGTCACCGAACCCGTCACCGGGGACTTCCTGACGTACTTCGCCGGCCAGGTGAGAACGTATGGCACCCAACGCATCGGCGTCACCTCACCCAACCGCCGCGTCATCCCGATGACCCGCGACTACCAATACGTGGCGGGCAGGCTCGGCGACCTCGCCACGCTCTCCCGTGGCCGCGCCGACGATGCCGCCGCATCCTTCGCCCCTGCGGTGAACTACGTGGACTACGCGTCGAGCGTCGAGGACGTCCTGGCGCTGTGCATGACCGGGTTCCCGGACTTCGAGTCCACGAGCTCGCACCGTCGTTCGCTGATCTATCTCGGCTCGGGCCAGCTGCGCAACGCCGACGAGACCAGGCCGTCGCTGCTGACCGCGGACGAGATCACCGCCATGGCCGGCAGGGCCGGGATCCAGATCAACGCGCTCAGCACATCGAGCCGCAACGCCGGTGTGCTGCCATCGGTCGCGAAATCAACGGGTGGACAATACTTTTCCGTCGACGGTCGGCAGCAGCAGCTCGCCGGAGATCTCGACCTCATCCGGAGCAAGCCGCCTGCGGCGACCGCGCCGGTCGAAGAGTCCGCGACGTCGTGGCTGGGTGACGCACCCGCGGTTCCGTTGGCGGTCGCCGTGGTGGTGTCCATGCTGCTGTGCCTGTCGCTGATGGTGTTGAGACGATGACCTTTCAGCCGGTTCTGCCGATCGCCGTGCTCATCGTGGTCGCCGTCGTGGTGATCGCGATGCGGCTGCTAGCCATGCGGCGGTTGTACGCCACCGCCGGCGGTCGGTGGTCGACGGTGTGGCGCTGGACCGGTTTGACGCTCGCGGTGCTGCTGCTGCTCATCGCTGCGGCGAGGCCGGGTATCGACCACGGCGAGCGCGCTGCCGCGGCGCGGGCGGCCGACAACACCAATGTCTTCTTCGTCGTCGACCGGTCCCCGGATACCGCGGTCTCCGACCACGGGGAGAACCAGTCCCGGATGTCGGCCATCCGTGACGACCTCGAAGGCCTGATCGACCAGTATCCCGGAGCCCGGTTCGCGATGATCGCCTTCGCA
>DATEIG010000697.1:0-4912 GCA_035279185.1 Mycobacterium sp. | reverse complement strand
GCCTCGTGGACCGCGACGACGCTCGAACTGGGGCCTCACGTCGCCGCGTTCTGCTCGGTGCTCGAACACGCTGCAGGCCTGCCACCCGCCGGGGTGACCGATCTGAAGTCGCGCACCCGCGCCTGATGACCGAAGCCGACTCCGGCGGAGCGGAACCCGCAGAACCCGAACCCACACCGCTGCTCGCTCCTGCCGACGGTGTCCCGCCCGTATCGGTGACCCCGTACGAAATACGGCAGGCCGCAGACCTTTTGGCGTCCGGGCACGGCTCGTTCGCGGTCGACGCCGAGCGCGCGTCGGGCTTTCGCTATTCGAACCGCGCCTACCTGGTGCAGATCCACCGCGACGGAGCGGGCACCGTGCTCATCGATCCGGTCAACCACGGGGCGGACCCCTTGGCGACGATGGCGCCCGTCGCCGAGGTGCTCGCCACCGACGAGTGGGTGTTGCACGCGGCCGACCAGGATCTGCCGTGTCTGGCCGAGATCGGCATGCGGCCCACGAAGCTCTACGACACCGAGTTGGCGGGCAGGCTCGCCGGCTTCGACCGGGTGAATCTGGCGACGATGGTGGAACGGCTGCTCGGCCTCGGCCTGAAGAAGGGGCATGGTGCAGCCGACTGGTCGAAACGACCGCTTCCTCAGGAGTGGCTCAACTACGCCGCGCTCGACGTCGAGGTGCTGATCGAACTCGAGGCCGCGATCGCCGCGGTGCTCGAGGAGCAGGGCAAGAGCGACTGGGCGGCACAGGAGTTCGAGTACCTGCGTACGTTCGAGGGGGCTCCGACGCGGCGGGACCGGTGGCGGCGCACGTCGGGCATCCACAAGGTGCGCGACCGTCGCGCGATGGCCGCCGTCCGTGAATTGTGGACCACGCGCGACCACATCGCACGCAGGCGCGACATCGCGCCGGGCCGGATCCTGCCCGACTCGGCCATCATCAGCGCCGCCACCGCAGACCCCAAGACCGTTGCGGAACTCACCGCACTGCCGATCTTCGGCGGGTCGAAGCAACGGCGCAGCGCCGGTGTATGGCTCGACGCGCTCAGCCGTGCCCGCGAGAACGCCGACCAGCCCGACATCTCGGAGCCGCAGAACGGACCTCCGCCTGCCTCGCGGTGGGCCCGCCGCAAGCCCGAGGCGGCCGCGCGCTTGGAGGCGGCCCGCGCAGGCCTGACGGAGCTGTCCGGCCGTGTCTCGGTGCCGACCGAGAACCTGGTCACCCCCGAAGTGGTGCGTCGACTGTGCTGGGACTGGCAACCGGTCGGCGACACCGAGGCCGCGGTCGACGAATTCCTCCTGACCAACGAGGCGCGCCCGTGGCAGCGCCAGCTCGTCGTGCCGGTGCTCGCCGCAGCGCTCGACGGATCGGCCCCTCCCGTTCCGGAGCCGTCGAATCTGCCCTAGGGTCAATTCGATGGGATTACTCCTCGGACCGGCGCTCCGGCATGTATCGGAAACCACCGCCCTGATCTGGGTGCAAACCGAAAGTGCTTGCACCGTCGAGGTTCTCGGGTGCTCAGCCCGGACCTTTGAGGTCCAGGGTTACCACTTCGCCCTTGTGCTGGTGACGGGCTTGGAACCCGACAGCGTGACCGAGTACCACGTCAGCATCGACGGTGCGACCGTGTGGCCGATCCGGGACGAAACGTTCTCGACGTTCCCGCCCAGCGTCATCCGGACCCGGGGCCCTGCCGGTGCGCACCGGTTGCGGGCCATCTTCGGGTCCTGCCGCTATCCCAAAACCCAGGTCAAGAAAGTCGAGAAGAAACTCAAGCAGGACGCTCTCGACTCCTACGCGACACGGATGCGCGATCTGCCCGTCGACAAATGGCCGGATGCGCTGATCCTGCTCGGCGATCAGCTGTACGCCGACGAGCTTCCGCCCGACGAAGTCCGCCGGGTGGCGGGTCGCAGACGCAACCGGCACGGCAACCGGCCACCGGATGAGGTCGTCAGCTTCGCGGAGTACGAACGGCTCTACCGGCACTCCTGGGGTGACCCCGAGATCCGCTGGCTGATGTCGACGGTCTCGACGGCGATGATCTTCGACGACCACGACATCCGCGACGACTGGAACACCTCGAGGACCTGGCGCGCGGAGATGGCGGGGCTGGACTGGTGGCACGATCGGATCAGAGCGGGCCTGTCGTCGTACTGGGTGTATCAGCACCTGGGCAATCTCAGCCCTGAGGAGCTGGCCGACAACGACGACTACCAACGTCTGCTGAGCACCGAGGGCGATACGTGGACGCACCTGGCCGAGGTGGCCGACCGGGCCGACCGCGAGGTGGACAGCAACAAGGGCGTCCGCTTCAGCTACCGGTGGGATCTCGGCCGCACGCGGCTGATCATGATCGACTCCCGCAACGGCCGGATCCTGGATTCGGGCGAGCGGATGATGATCGGCGAGAAGGAATTCCGCTGGGTGGAAGCCAATTCCGAGGACAACCCGGAAACGCTGGACCACCTGCTGCTGGCGTCGTCGGTGCCGTGGCTGATGCCACCGGCCATCGGAGATCTGGAGACGCTCAACGAACGAGCCGCCGAACGCGACGGCTGGCGGGGCAAGCTCGGCGAAAAGCTCAGGCAGGCAGGCGATTTCGAACACTGGCCGGCCTTTTACAAATCGTTGGTGCGACTCGGCGAGATGATCGCGCGGATCGCCAACCATCCCGACGGGCCCGCCACGATCAGCGTGCTGTCGGGCGATGTGCACCACAGCTACGCCGCCCGCGCCGACGTCGACGGCGTCTCACCCGACGGGGCAAAGGTGCATCAGCTGGTGTGCTCCCCCGTGCACAACTACGTGCCGTCGTTCATCAAGCCGGCCTTCACGCTGGGCTGGACGAAGCCCGCGGCGGCCCTCACCGGCTGGTGGGTGCGCCGCCGGGGAGTGCCCTCGCCGCCGGTGACATGGACCAACGTCTGCGGGCCGCTGTTCGGGAACACCATCGCGACCGTCGAGGTCGACGACCGCAGCGCGCAGGTCTTCTTCGAACAGCCCGGCAAGACCGACGAGCTGCGGGAGGCCGGTCGGGTGGCGCTCAGCACACGGGAGGAGCGACGAGGCGTCAGTCGAGCTGGCGGCTGACCTCGTCCTCCGAGACCGCGCTGCCCAGCGCTGCCACCCAGCCGGTCACCTGGCGGGCGATGTTCTGATCGGTCAACCCGACATCGGCGAGGATCTCGCCGCGTGAGGCGTGCGGCTGGAACTCCTGCGGCAGCCCGACATCGCGGCACGGCACATCGATCTCGGCGCGTCGCAGCGCGGCCGACACCGACGAACCGATACCGCCGTGAACCCCGTTGTCCTCCAGAGTGACCACGAGCTTGTGGGCCTTCGCGAGCTCGCCGATCCCCACGGGCACTGGGAGCACCCACCGCGGATCGATGACCGTCACGCCGATGCCCTGGTTGCGCAGCCGCTCGGCGACCGACTTCGCCATCGATGCGAACGCGCCGACGGCAACCAGCAGCACATCCTCGGAGAGACCGTCCGCGGGAACAGCGAGCACGTCGATGCCATTTCGCCGTTCGACCGCCGGAATGTCTTCGCCGACATCACCTTTCGGGAAACGCAGCGCCGTCGGACCGTCGGAGACCTCGAGCGCCTCGCCGAGTTCCTCGTAGAGGCGCGCGGCGTCACGGGGCGCGGCCACCCGCATCCCCGGCACGATGTTGAGCATCGACAGGTCCCACATGCCGTTGTGGCTCGCGCCGTCGGGCCCGGTGACACCGGACCGGTCGAGGACCAGCGTCACGGGCAGTTGGTGCAGCGCGACGTCCATCATGATCTGGTCGAACGCCCGGTTCAGGAACGTCGAGTAGATGGCCACCACCGGATGCAGGCCGCCCATCGCCAGACCCGCCGCCGACGTCATCGCGTGCTGCTCGGCGATCCCCACGTCATACAGCCGGTCGGGGAACTTCGTGCCGAACGCGGTCAGGCCGGTCGGCCCCGGCATGGCGGCGGTGATCGCCACGATGTCGCGTCTCTTGCCCGCGTACTTGATGAGCGCGTCGGAGAACGTCGACGTCCACCCCGGCCCGGCCACCTTGGTCGCCTGGCCGGTCTGCACGTCGATGACGCCCGTCGAATGCATCTGCTCGGCCTCGTCGGCCTCGGCGGGCCCGTAGCCCATGCCCTTGCGGGTGACGACGTGCACGACCACGGGGGCGTTGAAACCGCGGGCGTTGCGCAATGCGACCTCGACGGCGTGCTCGTCGTGGCCGTCGATCGGTCCGACGTACTTCAGCCCGAGGTCGGTGAACATCACCTGCGGAGCGATCGCGTCCTTGATGCCCGCCTTGATGCTGTGCATGCATTGGTAGCAGAACTCGCCGATGAGGGGTACGCCGCGGACGGCCTTGCGCCCCTCTTCGAGGACCTTCTCGTAGCCGGGCTGCAGGCGCAGCGTCGCGAGGTGGTCGGCGAAGCCGCCGATGGTGGGCGCATAGCTGCGGCCGTTGTCGTTGACGATGATCACCACGGGCCTGCGCGCGGCGGCGATGTTGTTGAGCGCCTCCCAGCACATGCCGCCGGTCAGCGCGCCGTCGCCGACGACCGCGACGACGTGGCGGTTGCGGTGCCCGGTCAGCTCGAACGCCTTGGCGAGACCGTCGGCGTAGGACAGCGCGGAGCTGGCATGGCTGGACTCGACCCAGTCGTGGTCGCTCTCGGCACGCGAGGGATAGCCCGAGAGGCCGTCCTTCTTGCGCAGCGTGTCGAACTCGTGGCAGCGACCGGTCAGCATCTTGTGCACGTAGGCCTGGTGGCCGGTGTCGAAGATGATCGGGTCGTGAGGCGAGTCGAACACCCTGTGCAGCGCCAGCGTGAGCTCGACAACGCCGAGGTTCGGACCGAGATGTCCGCCGGTTGCAGCGACCTTGTGGATCAGGAACTGTCGGAT
>DATEIG010000696.1:0-6338 GCA_035279185.1 Mycobacterium sp. | reverse complement strand
AGCGAATACCGGTTCGCGAGGTCGTCGGCCTCCGGCATCTTGTCCGACGCCCACGCCGAGCTCGCATGGATCACGTTGAACAGCGGATGGCGGTACACGCACATCAGCGCGGCGTCGCTGATCGGGTCGCCGAGCGTGGACATCTCCCAGTCGAGGACCGCCAGCACCTTGGTGGAGTCCTCGGAGTCGAGCATGGTGTTGTCGATGCGGTAGTCGCCGTGCACGATCGACGTCCTGCTCTGGGTCGGAAGCGCCTCCGCGAGAGCCGAATGCAGCCGCCGAACGTCGTCGTCGAACGGGTCGTTCTCGCGCTTGACGAGCTCCCACTGCGAACCCCAGCGCCGCACCTGACGCTCGAGATAGCCCGTCGGCTTGCCGAAGTCGCCGAGCCCGACCGCCTGCGGGTCGACCGCATGCAGATCGGCGAGCACCCTGATCAACGCGTCCACGCAGTCGCTGATCGTCCTCTCGTCGCCGAGAGCCTCGAGCTGGGCGGCCTCGCGCACGACGCGGCCGGGCACGTACTCGACCATCTGGAACGGCGCGCCGCTGACCTCGTCGTCATTGCGCATCGTGACCGCGCGCGCGACGGGCACCGGCGTGTCATGCAGCGCGGCGACGACGCGGTACTCGCGGGCCATGTCGTGCGCCGACGGCGTCAGGCCGTGCAGCGGCGGCCTGCGCAGCACCCACTTCGACGTGTCGTCAGCCACCAGGAACGTCATGTTGGACCGCCCGCCGGAGATCAGCTCGGCCCGCAGCTCGCCGCTGCGCGGGATACCCGCCTCTCGAAGATGGTGGTCAAGCGCGGCGAGGTCGAGGCCGTCCAGCGATGTCGTCACGGGACTTTCCTACCACCGCTGATTTCTCGGCAGCAGATCCCATACGTGTTCGGTGCCGTTGACCGATGCGACGTACAGCTCGCCCTTGCGTGACGACAGCAGCCGGGTGACTCCCGCATAGTCGACGTTGACGCAGAGGATCTTCTCGGTGCCCAGGATGCGGTGCAGCAGCCCGTTGATCACGCCGCCGTGGCTGAACACCGCGACGGTGTCCTCGTGGTCGCCCGTCGACGCGATGTCACGGATGCCCTCGTTGATGCGCGCGAGGAACGCCTCCTCGTCGACGGCGCTCGGCAGGTGGCCGCTGGCGAGCCGCGCCAGTTCCTCGGGGTATTCGGCGGCGATCTGCTCGATCGGGATGTAGTGGGCGAGGTCGCGGTCGTACTCGGCGAGCCGGTCGTCGATGTCGATGTCGAGTCCGAGCGCGTCGGCGACGGGTTGCGCGGTCTGGATCGCCCGTCGCTGCGGGCTGCTGACCAGACGCGAGACCGGGAACCGGGCCAACGCGTCGGGCAGCCGCTTGGCCTGTTCGATGCCGTCGGCGGAGAGGTCGGGGTCCGATCCCTCGCCCGGCTCGCTGCGGAGCGGCAACGCGTGCCTGATCAGTAGCACCTGCACCGTGACACCATAAGGCCATGAGCTACGTCGACGATCTGTTCGACCTCACCGACCGGGTGGTGCTCGTCACCGGGGGTAGCCGCGGTCTCGGCAGGGAGATGGCGTTCGCCGCGGCGCACTGCGGCGCCGACGTCGTCATCGCCAGCCGGAACATGGAGTCCTGCGAGGCGACCGCGGACGAGATCGCGTCGGCCACCGGCCGCGCCGCCATGCCGTACCAGGTGCATGTGGGCCGCTGGGATCAACTCGACGGCCTGGTGGACGCCGTATACGAGCGGTTCGGCAAGGTCGACGTCCTCATCAACAACGCCGGGATGTCGCCGCTCTACGAGTCGTTGGATGCGGTGTCGGAGAAGATGTTCGACGCGGTCGTCAACCTGAACCTCAAGGGCCCCTTCCGGTTGTCGACGCTCGTGGGCCAGCGCATGGTGGCCGACGGCGGCGGATCGATCATCAACGTCAGCTCGAGCGGATCCCGCCGCCCGCACCCCGCGCAGCTGCCCTACTCCGCGGCCAAGGCAGGCCTCAACGCGCTGACCGAGGGCCTTGCGCTCGCATACGGCCCGACAGTGCGGGTGAACACCTTGATGCCGGGACCGTTCCTCACCGACGTCAGCAAGGCCTGGGACATCCCGGCGACGACGAAGGGCGCGCAGAACTTCGCGCTCAAACGGCTGGGCAATCCAGCCGAGATCGTCGGCGCCGCACTGTTTCTGGCTTCCGACGCGTCGAGCTACACCAGCGGCTCGATCATCCGGGCCGACGGCGGCATGCCCTAGGGCTCGACGATGTTGAAGCCCGGATCCGGGCGGTCAACAGCTGCAAGCACCGACGGCATCGCGTTGACGTCGCCGGCGACGTCGAGTCCGGGTGAATCCGTGTCGCCGATGGCAAAGGCCAACAGCCGCATCTTGTTCGCGAACGTGATTGTCGCCGAAGCGGTGGCCGGGTCGGCGGGGCGCTTCCGGTGGACCAACACACCGTTGCGCACGGTGACGCGGTAGTTGGTGGCGACGTCTGAGAACGTGATGTCGACGGCGACGTCCAGATCCCACGCCCGCGGACCGTCGAGGTTGATCGCGAACGTGTCGAAGACCTGTTCCGGAGTCAGCTGAGCCATGATCGACGGCGACGCCGTCTGCGTCGGGGTGCCGAAGTTACCGTCGCGCAGTTCCGTTGCACCGGAGAGGAAGAAGTTGCGCCACACCGCGTTCTCCGCGCCGTAGGCGAGTTGCTCCAGTGTGTCGGCGTACAGCTCGCGTGCCGCAGCGTGCTTCGTATCGGTGAAGATGGCGTGATCCAGTAGGGTTGCCGCCCAACGGTAGTCGCCGGTGTCGAACGCGACCCTGGCGATGTCAACGACGCGGTCGATGCCTCCCATTGCCTCGACGTAGCGCGGTCCGATGGCCTCCGGCGGATGCGCCCACAGCCGCCCCGGGTTGCCGTCGAACCACCCCATGTAGCGCTGGTACACCGCCTTGACGTTGTGGCTGACCGAGCCGTAATACCCGTGGGCGTGCCACGCCTTGTGCAACGCGGGCGGCATCTCGAAATGCTCGGCGATCTCGATGCCCGTGAAGCCCTGGTTGAGCTGACGCAGCGTCTGGTCGTGCAGATAGGAGTACAGATCGCGTTGCAGGGAAAGGAATTCGACGATGTCGTCGCGGCCCCACGTCGGCCAGTGGTGGGATGCGAACACCACGTCGGCGCGATCGCTGAAGGTGTCGATGGCCTCGGTCAGGTATCCCGCCCACCCGTGCGGGTCACGCACCAGCGCGCCGCGCAGCGTCAGCAGATTGTGCAGGTTGTGAGTTGCGTTCTCCGCCATGCACAGTGCGCGGAACTTCGGGAAGTAGAAGTGCATCTCGGCGGGCGCCTCGGTACCGGGCGCCATCTGGAACTCGATCTCGACGCCGTCGAAGGTGTGCGTCTCCCCGGTTTCCCGGATGTCCACCGTCGGCACGATCAATGCCACCTCGCCCAGCGACGGTGACTGACCGAGACCGCAGCCCACCTGACCGGCAGCGCCGCGCGCCAGCACCGCGCCGTACATGTAGCCGGCCCGCCGCCCCATCGCCGTACCCGCGTAGACGTTCTCCTGCACGGCATGCTCGGTGAAGTGCTCGGGTGCGATCACCGCGACGGTGCCCGCGTCGACGTCGGCCTGAGTCGTCACACCCAGCACCCCACCGAAGTGGTCGACGTGGCTGTGCGTGTAGATCACCGCCACCACCGGCCGGTCTCCGCGATGCTCGCGGTAGAGCGCGAGCGCGGCGGCCGCGGTCTCGGTCGAGACCAGCGGGTCGATGACGATGATGCCGGTGTCGCCCTCGATGAAGCTGATGTTCGACAGGTCAAGACCACGAACCTGATAGATGCCTTCGACGACTTCGTAGAGGCCTTGTTTGGCGGCCAGCTTGGACTGCCGCCACAAGCTGGGATGGACAGTGGTCGGCGCATCGCCGTCGAGGAACGCGTAGACGTCGTTGTCCCACACCACCCGGCCGTCGGCTGCCTTGATCACGCACGGCTGAAGCGCGGCGATGAACCCGCGATCGGCGTCGGCGAAATCGCGGGTGTCGTCGAACGGCAGCGTGGTCAGGTGGTCGCGGTTGGCGCTCTCGATGACGGCGGTCGGCGGCTTCTGCTCCATGTCTCCAGACCCTGCCATCAATGACGGCTACGCGGGTTCAGTTGGGGCCAAAACCTCGATCTGGCCGCCGTTTTCGCGCACCGCGAACTTCGGCAGGGGCGGCGGGGCCGTCGGTAGCTGGTGTGTCACCGTGTCACCCGCCAGCGAGAACGACGTCGAGTGGCACGGGCAGCGCAGCCGTGCCTCCGGTGCGTCCAGCCACAGCTTGCAGCCCTGGTGGGTGCACACGCCCGACACCGCCTCGAGCGTCGTGTCGTTGCGGTGCACGAAGCCG
This sequence comes from Mycobacterium sp., assembly GCA_035279185.1. GTDB lineage: Bacteria > Actinomycetota > Actinomycetes > Mycobacteriales > Mycobacteriaceae > Mycobacterium. The sequence goes on along the minus strand of DATEIG010000696.1, from coordinate 1,951 downwards.
TTGACCGAGCCGAGATCGAACGCCAGCGCGCCACCCGTCGGCAGGTCCGCACTCGCGCCGACCGCCTGCCATGTCCCCGCATTGGGTTCGAGCACGCCCTGCGTCGGCGCCGCCTGCTCGGTCGGTCCGCTCGACGGAGCCAGCAGGTTGCGGCCCACGACGATGCCCGCGGCCGCCGAAGCCGCGGCGAGGCCTGTGCCGATGACGACCTGTCGCCGGGTGCCCGACGGCGCGCCGCCCATCTGCTCGGACAGCCGTCGGTGCAGGTCGGTGACGAACTCCTCACGCGGTGAGTCGCTGCCGGTGCGAGCCGCCCGCAACTCGATGGCGGCTCTCATCTCGTTCGCCTCGACGTCGTCGGGCCGCGCGCGTTCGGTGCGCTTGCCCCGCAACAGGCCGTCGACGAAGCGCCGCACCTCTCGTCCGCTCACAGCGCCCCCTCGTTCATCTGCGCAGCCATCTGTAACGCCCGATGCTGCAAGACCTTGGCGTTCGCGACGCTGACACCCATCTGCGCGGCGGCTTCGCGCACCGAGAAGGCTTGCAGGAACCGCAGTTCCAGTATGCGGCGGTAGTTGTCCGGCAGCTTCGTCAGCACCCCGCGCACCCGGTCGGGTGCATCCGAGGGCAGCGGTTCCTGCTCGCTCTCGTCGGGCAGATCGTCGTCGATGGTGGTGATCTCCCTGCCCATCCGGTCGCGCCAGTACGACGCAAGCACGGTGCGGGCCGTCATCTTCAGGTACTTGCGCACCTCTGGCACGGTCGCCGAGACGCGGAGCGGCTTCAACGCGGTCATGAACACCTCAGCGGTGAGATCCTCGGCGTCGGGCTGGTTGCCCACCTTCGAGTACATCAGGCGGTACACCCACGTGACGTTGTCGCGGTACACCGCATCCCAGTCCGGATACGTCGCACCCGTCACGGGTCGCAGCCCTCCCTCCGGGCGGGACTTCCGCGCCGGGCCGAGTCGAGGACGGCGCGCCTCATTCTGGCTCGCGATCATCGGTCACCGTCCTCGATTCGGCCTTGGAGTTCGCTGTGGACCGCGAGAAGCCACCCGTCAGACACGCGCAGGAGCACTGACCCGGTTCATTCGCGCGGCGTCGAACGACAATCCGCCCGCGCCGACGATGAGCAGGAACACGCTGCCGCACAGCATTGCGATCTCCAGTCGGCCCTCGTGGAAGAAGTCCCAGACGCCGCCTTCCTTGGGGTACAGCGGCGCACCGCCCCACAACAGCGGCACCTTCGTTATCGTCAGCGCGCCGATCATGTCCACGATCATCGGCAAGGTGGCGATCCTCACCAGAAGCCCTGCGAGAATCATTACGCCGCACATGATTTCGAATGCACCGTCCAGGTTCGCGAACAACGCGCCCGCGGGTATGCCCGCCTTCTCGAAACGGCCCGATCCGAGCGCCTCGGGGCGCAGGAACTTCAGCAGGCCCTCGCCGACGAAGATCAGCCCCACGTAGAAACGGATCAGGACGACCGCCCGCGATGCCCGTGTTGCGGTCAGTTGTCCGAGCGAGATGTCACGCTGCGACATGCGTCATGCCTTTCGTTGTTGATCTGGTCCCCTTCGAGATAGGCAGCGGGGTTACACGTCGCCCTGATTGACTGGGCGCATGGGTGTACGCCGAGTGGTGACCGGGCACGATGGGTCCGGGAAGTCCGTGTTCGCAAGTGATGGGACCGTCGAACCCGACAGGCCCGCCCTGTTGCCGTCGTCGGAGTTCTTCCAGCTGTGGGGTGGCGACCGCGCGCCGCAGTTTCCCGACGACGGTCGATGCCGCCGTGGCGCACGTACTTCCCCCCGTCGGCGGCTTCCGCTTCGGGCTGCTGACGATCCCGCCGCAGACCAGTGCCGCCGAGCAGGACATCTCCAACGTCGAGGACGCGGTCGCCGACCTCGAGAGCAAGCTTCCAGGACTGCTCCGCTACATGGACC
>DATEIG010000695.1:0-7179 GCA_035279185.1 Mycobacterium sp. | reverse complement strand
CGCTTCGTGCGCGGGTTCTCCAGCCTGATGCACTGCGACAAGCCGACCGTCGTGAAGATCCACGGCTACTGCGTCGCGGGCGGCACCGACATCGCGCTGCACGCCGACCAGGTGATCGCGGCGTCCGACGCGAAGATCGGCTATCCGCCGATGCGCGTGTGGGGTGTCCCCGCCGCAGGCCTGTGGGCCCACCGGCTGGGCGATCAACGCGCGAAACGTCTTCTCTTCACCGGAGATTGCATCAGCGGCGCGCAGGCGGCCGAGTGGGGACTCGCCGTCGAGGCGCCCGAGCCCACCGAACTCGACGAGCGCACCGAGCGACTCGTCGAGCGCATCGCCGCCATGCCCGTCAACCAGCTCATCATGGCGAAGCTCGCGCTGAACACCGCGCTGCTTCAGCAGGGCGTGGCCACCAGCCGGATGGTGAGCACCGTGTTCGACGGCGTCGCCCGCCACACCCCCGAAGGCCATGCGTTCGTCGCAGAGGCGCGCGACAGGGGTTTTCGGGAGGCCGTGAAGAGCCGCGACGAACCCTACGGCGACGCGGGCCGTCAGACGTCCGGAGTGTGACGGTGGCCGCGCTCAGCCGGATGACCGCACGGTCGGTCGTGCTGAGCGTGCTGCTCGGCGCCCATCCGGCATGGGCGACCGCCGCTGAGTTGATCCGCCTGACAGCCGATTTCGACATCAGAGAGCCGACGCTGCGGGTCGCGCTCACCCGGATGGTCAGTGCGGGCGATCTCGTGCGCTCCGAGGACGGCTACCGGCTGTCCGAACGGCTGATGGCGCGCCAGCGCCGCCAGGACGACGCCATCAACCCGAGGCTGACTCCGTGGGACGGGGCGTGGACGACCCTCGTCATCACCAGCGTCGGCATCGACGCGCGAACTCGGGCGCAACTGCGGACCACACTGCAGCAGAACAGGTTCGCCGAACTGCGCGAAGGTGTGTGGCTGCGGCCGGACAATGTCGAGGTGACGCTTCCTGACGACGTGCTGGGCCGCGTTCGTCGGATGCGCGCACGCGATGACGACCCCGTCGAACTCGCGGGCGAGCTGTGGGATCTGCCCGCGTGGTCGCGGACCGGCAGACAACTGCTCGACGACATGGCGGCGGCATCCGACGTGCCCGGCCGATTCGTCGCCGCCGCGGGCATGGTGCGCCACCTGTTGACCGACCCGGTGTTGCCCGACGAGTTGTTGCCCGACGGCTGGCCCGGGGCCGCGCTGCGGGAGGCTTACGCCCAATTCGCCGCCGAACTGGTGGCGAGACGGAACGACAACGAACTGATGGAGGCACAATGACTGTGCGAGTCGAACGCAACGGCCCGGTCACGACAGTGATCATGAACCGGCCCGAGGCGCGCAACGCGGTCAACGGACCGACGGCCGCCGAGCTGTACGCAGCCTTCGACGAATTCGAGCGCGACGAGTCCGCCTCCGTCGCCGTCCTGTGGGGCGACAACGGAACCTTCTGCGCCGGAGCTGATCTCAAGGCGTTCGGCACGCCTGACGTCAATCCCGCCCATCGCACCGGCCCGGGACCCATGGGGCCGACGCGAATGGTTCTGGCCAAGCCGGTGATCGCCGCGATCAGTGGGTACGCCGTGGCAGGCGGCCTCGAGCTGGCAGTGTGGTGTGACCTCCGAGTCATGGAGGAGGACGCCGTCATCGGGGTGTTCTGCCGGCGCTGGGGCGTTCCACTGATCGACGGCGGAACCGTGCGGCTGCCGCGGCTCATCGGGCACAGCCGGGCCATGGACATGATCCTGACGGGTCGCGGCGTCGGCGCCGAGGAGGCTTTGTCGATGGGACTGGCCAACCGTGTCGTCCCCAAGGGCCAAGCGCGTGAGAAGGCCGAGGAACTCGCTGCCGAGCTCGCGGCCCTGCCGCAGCAGTGCATGCGCGCCGATCGCATGTCGCAGCTCAACCAGTGGGGGTTGAACGAGACCGACGCAATGGATTTCGAGTTCGGCAGCCTGACGCGGGTGGCCGCGGACATGCTGGAGGGTGCGCGACGCTTCGCTCAGGGCGCCGGGCGGCACGGCACGAAGGCTTAGGACTCGACGAGCTGTTGGCTCCTGACGAATTCTGCGATGGCGTCGGCGCCCACCTCGGCGCCGTCGCGCTGCCGGATCTGTTCGCCGAGTCGGCACGCCGCCTCGTGGTATGAGCTGTCGCCGAGGATCTTCTCGATCGCCGCTCGGATCCGTTGCGGCCGTGAGTGTTTGGTTAGCAGAATGCCCGCGCCGACGCGTTGCAGCGCCGCGCCGACGCCCTTCTGATCGATCAGCGGATTGGCGGGCATGACAACCTGCGGCACGCCGAACGACAGCGCGCGCATCGCTGTGCTGTGCCCGCCGTGTCCGACCACCAGGGACGTGGTCGCGAGAACGTCGTCGTGATTGAGCCAGTCATGCAGCGACGCGTTCGGGGGCACCCGGAGGCCGTCTGCGTCGATACCCGGTCCGACCGTGACCGTCGCCTCCACCGGAAGGGGAGCGACGGCGTCGAGAATGTTCTGGAGCATGCCGCGCTGACCGGCGAAGGCACACGTGCTGAGGCTCACCAGAATTCGCGGCGTCGGCGTCGATTCGGCGGCGCGCGGTACGCCCTGCCAGACCACACCGGTGTGGCGAACTCGCGGAGTTCCGCGCATCGGGTCGAGATCCGCCCGCGCGGAGACCACCTGCAGCAGCCCCTGCCGTTCCGCAGCCAGCGGATCGTTTCCGCGCAGCCGAAGCGCCCATCCGACGGGGCTCGCCGCGAGGTCTTGAACCGCGCGGTAGAAGCAGTGCACGAAGACGACCGTCGGGACGCCGGCTGCGGTGACAACGGGGATGCCTGCGGCGAAGATCATGTCGACGACGACGGCGTCCACCTCGAGTCGCCGTGCGGTGTCCGCTATGCATCGGCCGAGCCGGCGGTCCGCTGCCACGCGAGTGAAGGCGGCCATCGTGGCCAGCAGCGGCCTACGCACAGTCGGATCGAAATGCTGACCCTCGCTGAAGGTTTCGAACGACAGCTCCGCTGCCTGCACCCGGTCGCGGATCCCGCGATGGCCGAGTACGTAGACCTCGGCGCCGCGCGCCTTCAACGCCCGGGCGACCGCCAGCTGCGGCGGGATGTTCCCGCCGCCGTCCGCGATGACGAACAGGATCCTCACGGCGTCGGGGCTCCGGAAAGCACCGCGTTGCACATCAGCTCCATCCGGTCACGCACGTCGTCGACGGACAGACCCCGGTCCAGCCGCAGCAGCTTCCACGCGTAGACGTCCGTGGCGACGACGAGCACGTCGACCAGGCGCGACCGTGCGTCGCCGTCGTCGGGCAGCCGGTCGGCGAAGACGTCGTGCACCCACTCGCGATGAGCGAGGCGCCCTGCGACGGTCATGCGCGCCGCCCTTGGGTCGTTCTCGTTGGCGAGCATCGCGAGCACCACGCCACCCCGCTTCTCGTAGTGGGCGATGAGCACCGTCAGAGCAGCGACGGGATCATCCGGCGGCGCCATCCGTTCGGCCATCACCTCGTCGTAGGCCTGCTTCCAGGCCTCGTCGACGAGGGCGTCGCGGCTGCCGAAATGCCGTAGCACCGTCTTGACCGTCACGTCGGCGCGCTCGGCGACCGCCGGCAGTGTCACCCCGAACGAGCGTTCCGCCATGATGCAGTTGATGGTGGCGCGGATGATGCCGTCGCGAGTGGCGGATTTCGCCTGCTCACGGCCGCTCATGTCGTACGCGCGCGTTTTCATGTCCATGGCAATGTACACCGAATTGCCATTTGATGTCCACAAATATGGACATCGAATTCGGGCGGCTCAGCCCTTGCTGATCTTGTTGCCCGACCCGGTGTCGTTGACCTTGGGATCGCCCTGCTTGTAGGTGACCGTGTTGTTGAATCCGACGACGCTCAGACCCTTGTCGACACGGTCCATCGTGACGGTGTTGTCGGCGCCGCCGATGTTGGCGTTGGCGCAGGTGCCCTTGACGGTCAGCTTGTTGTTGTTGCCGCCGATGTTGAGCGACTTGCCGTCGGCGCAGTCGAGTTCGGTGGTCGTGCCGATCGAGCTGTAGTTGATCGTGTTGCCGATCTCGACCTGGCCGCCCTCTGATCCCAATGTCGCTGTCGGAGTGGTGGTGTCGCTGCTGTCAGCGCCACAGCCGGTGAGCCCGATCATCGTGACGGCTGCGGTGACACCCATCAGGACATGCGTACGCACGGTTCCTCGCTTCCGTTGGGGGCGAACGAAACGCGGACGATCACGCAGGAATACGGTCGATCCGGTTCATCATGCCCAGTTCGCGGCCGCGATCCCACACGACCGGTTCGCCGCTCTTGTAGAACACGGTCTGGTCGGAGCCGTAGACCGTGATGTCGTTGACCACGTTGTCAGCGACGATCAGGTTCCCCGAACCCTGCACGGTGACCGCCCAGCAGCTGCCCATCGCGTTGATGGTGTTTCCGGACCCGTTGACGATCAGCGTCGAGTCGTTGCAGTCGATGGTCTGCGTGCTGCCGATCGAGGTGATGTGGGTGTCGCCGTTCTTGGCGTGGGCGCCAGGTGTGCCCACCACGATCGCGACCGGCGCTGCGATCAGCATTGCGGTCACCGACCTGCCCACTACTCTCCAACCCCCAGCGGTCATGGCTGTAGAGCGTACGTGCTGCGGGTTGTCCGCGGCAGTACTTGACCCGTTCCCGTCGCCGGACCCACGCCGATCGAGTCGCGGCGCGGCACGCCGCTGGGTAGCGTGTGAACTGATGCGTTGGCGTGTCAAAGCGGTTGCTGTCGCGGCGGTCACAGCGGTGGTGACCATCGCCGGATGCGCGCATACCGTGACGGGCACCGCGCAGCGAGCCACTCCCGCAGTGCCCGACCCCGAACGCAGTTACGGATACGTCGACAACCGCTGCGGGCTCCTGGAGGACAGTTCGATCCAGGAGATGCTGGGTGCCGACAACGTCGTGCGCCCCTACAGCGGCGCGGTGTGCCAGTACGTCCTCGAGCGCGACTCCGCATCCGTTGTCGGCGCGCCGCCGGGCGCGGTGCTCGATGTCGTCTACTCCTGGTTCGAAGAAGGCAACGTGGACCGGGAGCGGGCGCTGGCAGAAGAACGCGGCGCAACGGTCACCGACAAGGTGATCGAACGGCATCAGGCGTTCGTGGCCCGTCACGACACGAACGGCGCGGCCTGTTCGGCGACCACCGCGGCCGGCACCGGAGTGCTGAGCTGGTGGGTGCAGACGCGCGGGAAAACCGACACGGACCCCTGCACAGATGCCGAGAAGCTGCTCGCCGCGACCCTCTCGTCGGACCTGTGACCATGCCCGCGCCCCGACCGCGCGTTGTCGTTGCCGTTGTGGTGACCGGTGTCGCGGTGCTGGCCGCCGGATGTGGCGCGGGCGACCAGCGGGCCGCGACGGACGCACCTGACATCTCGTCCGGCGCCGGATTCCAGAGTGGCGACTGCAACAACGTCACCGACGCCGACGTCGCCGAGGCCGTCGGGTCGTCGACGTTCACCAAGGTCGTGGACAGCGAGGCGGGCTGCTTCTGGCAGGAGAACACCATGCTCGGCTCGTTCGGCGCGGGCATGGGCATCTCGACGTGGTGGTACCGGGGCAGCGACATGGACACCGAACGCACCCTGGAACAACAGGCCGGCCGCACACTCACCGAGCTGTCCGTCGACGGCAACAAAGGCTTCAAGGCCTCCGACGCGAACGCCTGCAGCATCTACGTGTCAAAAGGTGGCGACGTCATCACCTGGTCGATCCAGACGATGAACCCGGCCACACTGCCCGACCTGTGCGGCATCACCGAGCGGCTCGCCGCCCTGAGTCAGGAACGTGTCAACTGACTTCACGGAAACTAGAGGTGTTAGTTTTCGCATATGACAGGCCGTCCCGCGCCCCAGACGTCCGGTCGGCGACCGGCGAAACTGAGCCGGGACTCCATCGTCAACGCCGCCCTGACATTCCTGGATCGTGACGGCTGGGATGCGCTGACGATCAACGCGCTGGCCACCCAGCTCGGCACCAAGGGCCCGTCGCTCTACAACCACGTCGACAGCCTCGAAGACCTCCGCCGCACGGTGCGGATGCGGGTCGTCGGCGACATCATCGACATGCTCAACACCGTCGGCCAGGGCCGCACCCGTGACGACGCGGTCATGGCGATGGCCAGCTCGTACCGCAGCTACGCCCACCACCACCAGGGCCGCTACTCCGCATTCACCCGGATGCCGCTCGGCGGCGACGACCCCGATTTCACCGACGCGACCAGGGCCGCGGCCGCACCCGTGATCGCGGTGCTGGCCTCCTACGGGCTCGACGGCGAGGACGCGTTCCACGCCGCGCTGGAGTTCTGGTCGGCGTTGCACGGTTTCGTGCTGCTGGAGATGACCGGGGTGATGAACGGAATCGTCGACACCGATACGGTGTTCAGTGACATGGTCATGCGGCTCGCATCGGGCATGCAGAGGCGCTGAGGGTCCTGGTTTGACCTGCGGTTAGGCGCCTTGTCACGGGTTTGGATCGACGTGGTCTGCCCTGGTATCGTGGATCGCCGTGCCTGGCAGGTAGGCGGTTGCCGCGCGCCGGGGCCATTCGCATGTCGCCCACGCATCGAAACGGATCGTCAAAAATCCCGATGCGGGCGCGTGCGACACTCCCGGTCGCGGGGTAAGCGAGCGGGACATAACAGCAGTACAGAGACTTAAAACAGCACGAAGAAGACGAAGAGAGAAAGCCGGTAGATGCCAACCATTCAGCAGCTGGTCCGTAAGGGTCGCCGCGACAAGATCGCCAAGGTGAAGACCGCGGCCCTCAAGGGCAGCCCGCAGCGCCGTGGCGTGTGCACCCGCGTGTACACGACCACTCCGAAGAAGCCGAACTCGGCGCTTCGGAAGGTCGCGCGCGTCAAGCTGACGAGCCAGGTTGAGGTCACGGCTTACCGTCCGGGCGAAGGCCACAACCTGCAGGAGCACTCGATGGTGCTCGTCCGCGGCGGCCGTGTGAAGGACCTGCCCGGTGTGCGTTACAAGATCATCCGCGGTTCGCTCGACACCCAGGGCGTGAAGAACCGCAAGCAGGCGCGCAGCCGCTACGGCGCGAAGAAGGAGAAGAGCTGATGCCGCGCAAGGGCCCCGCACCCAAGCGTCCGCTGGTCAACGACCCGG
>DATEIG010000694.1:0-2856 GCA_035279185.1 Mycobacterium sp. | reverse complement strand
CGCGATCGTCGCGTTGATCTCCGTCGTCGGCGGCGTCGTGCTCGGCGTCGTCGCGGTGATTCTCGGATTCCTCGGCTGGCAGCGCGCCAAGCGGGGCGAGGCCACCAACGGCGGCATCGCGATCGCGGGCATCGTGCTCGGAATCCTCAGCATCATCGAGGCGATCGTCGTCATCGTGTTGTCGGTGTGGGTCTTCAACGAGGTGGGCGGCACCGACTACATGCAGTGCCTGTCGGACGCTGGGTCGGATCAGAACGCCGTCCAGCAGTGCGCCGACCAGTTCCAGAACCGCGTCGAGGACCAGTTCAGCGTGACGCTCACGACGCCCGCGCGCCCGACGTCCTAGACAAGCGCCGCCGCGGCGCTGGCGATTGAGACCCGTTGTGTGCCAATACCTTCGGGAGAGCCGCTCCCCGGGCCGTGCCGTCAGCGCTTCGCATTCGGGAAGTACTTGATGATGCCTTCCTGGACAACGGTCGCCACCATCAGCCCCGATTGGTCGAAGAAATGCCCGGTTCCCAGCCCGCGCGAGTCGGCTGCCACCGGCGACGTGGTCGAGTACAACACCCACTCGTCGAATCGGATCGGGCGGTGGAACCAGACCGAGTGATTGACCGTGGCAGCGAAGATGCGGTCGTAGCCCCATGACAGGCCGTGGGTGGTGATGATCGAGTCCAGCACGGTGGTGTCCGAGCTGTACACCAGGGCGGCGTTGTGCATGACGGGGTCCTCGGGCATCGGGCCGTCCGCCTTGAGCCAGACCCGGTTGTGGTCCAGCCGTTCGCCCTTGTCCCGCATCACCCACGCGGGATCGTTGGTGTAGCGCCACTCGATCGGCCTCAGCGCCTCGACGAACTGCGGCACGGTCTTCTCGTACCCGGCGAGCAGATCGTCGATCTTGGGCAGTGACAACGGCTCTGGCACATACGGCATACCGGTCGCGTGCTCGAGCCCGCGTCCGCCGTCGACGAACGAGACCATCGCCGTGGTCAACAGGTCGTCGCCCTGCATGACATCGACGCGGCGGTTGGCGAAGCGGCGCTCCCCGCGCAACCGGACGACGCGGAACTCCAGATCGCGGGCCGGGTCACCGCCCGCGATGAAGTGCGCCGAGATCGAGCCCGGTGGCAGCTGGTGCGGCAGGCTGCGAGCGGCCGCCACAAAAGCCTGGGCCATCATCTGGCCGCCGAACGTGCGCGGCGGGTTCTTGCTGGGGTGCGTGCCGACGAAGGTGTCGTCGTCGAGCCGATCGAGTTGCAGTACCGCCAGCAGCTCGTCGAAATCTCCACGCGGCACAGCGGCTCCTCCAGCAGTTAGACGTCGTCCTCCCCGATCCGGTGCACATGGATCAGGTTGGTCGAGCCTACTGTGCCCGGCGGCGCGCCAGCGATGATGACCACGAGGTCGCCGCGCTTGTAACGCCCCAGCTCGAGCAGGGATTTGTCGACCTGGCGGATCATTCCGTCGGTGGTCTGGATGTGGGGCACGATGAACGTCTCGGTGCCCCAGCTCAATGCCAGCTGACTGCGCACCTCGGGCAGCGACGTGAAGGCCAGAAGCGGCAGCGGCGTGTGCAACCGCGCCAGCCTGCGCACGGTGTCCCCCGACTGCGTGTAGGCGACCAGCGCCTTGGCATCCAGTCGTTCGCCGATGTCGCGGGCGGCATAGGAGATGACGCCGCGTTTGGTCCTCGGCACGTGGGTCAGCGGTGGCACGACGACCGAGTTCTGCTCGACGGCCGAGATGATGCGGGCCATCGTCCTGACCGCCTCGAGCGGATACTTGCCCACCGACGTCTCACCGGACAGCATCACCGCGTCCGCGCCGTCGAGCACGGCGTTGGCCACGTCGGACGCCTCGGCGCGGGTAGGACGGGAGTGCTCGATCATGGACTCGAGCATCTGGGTGGCGACGATGACGGGTTTGGCGTTCTCCCTTGCCATTTGGATGGCGCGCTTCTGAACCAGAGGCACCTCCTCCAACGGCAGCTCGACGCCGAGATCACCGCGCGCGACCATGACCGCGTCGAAGGCCAGCACGATCGCTTCGAGGTTGTCGACCGCCTCGGGCTTCTCCAGCTTGGCGATCACCGGAACACGTCGACCGACGCGATCCATCACCTCGTGCACCAGCTCCACGTCGGCAGGCGAGCGCACGAACGACAGCGCGACGAGGTCCACGCCGAGCCGGAGGGCGAACTCGAGGTCTTCGATGTCCTTCTCCGAGAGCGCGGGCACCGACACGTTCATGCCGGGCATCGACAGACCCTTGTTGTTGCTGACGGGGCCGCCTTCGGTGACGGTGCACACCACGTCGTTGCCGTCGACGTGCTCGACGACGAGGCCGACGTTCCCGTCGTCCACCAGCAGCCGGTCTCCCGCCGAAGCGTCCTTGGCCAGCTGTTTGTAGGTGGTCGACACCCTGTCGTGGCTGCCGTCGCAGTCCTCGACGGTGATCCGCACGGTTTCGCCGTTCGCCCAGTAGGTGGGTCCCGCGGCGAACCGTCCGAGCCGGATCTTGGGTCCCTGCAGGTCGGCGAGGATGCCGACGGCGTGGCCGGTGGTGTCCGACGCCGCGCGCACCCGCTTGTAGTGGGCCTCGTGGTCGGCGTACTCACCGTGGCTGAAGTTGAGTCGGGCGACGTCCATTCCGGCCTCGACAAGAGCCCTGACCACGTGGTCCTCGCTCGTCGCCGGACCAAGAGTGCAGACGATTTTTCCGCGTCTAGTCACGACTTCTGAGCATAGTCCCGATCGGTGTCCGTCACGCGACGGCCAATGGAAGAGACCCCGGCACCACGGGGGCGGGAAGGTCCGATTCACCCATCAGGTACGCGTCGACCGCGTGGGCGGCGCT
>DATEIG010000693.1:0-3427 GCA_035279185.1 Mycobacterium sp. | reverse complement strand
CGCAAGATCGATATCCCGTTCGGCACCAACACGATCGAGACCGTGAGGGGCGTCGGCTACCGGCTCGAGTCCGGCGCGTACGCCAACGGCAACTGAACCGTCACCCGCGCGCCGCCCCGCGGGCTCTCACCGATCGACACGCTGCCCTGGTGCGCGGTGACGATCTCCCGCACGATCGCGAGGCCAAGTCCGGCGCCGCCCGCACGTCGCGACCGGTTGGCGTCGAGCCGAACGAATCGGCCGAACACCCGTTCACGGTCGGCGGGCGGAATACCCCCGCCGTCGTCGTCGACGGTCAGCACCGCATGCTCCCCGTTCGCACGAGCGGCGACCGTAACCTCCGATGATGCGTGCCGCGCCGCGTTGTCGAAGAGGTTCCGCAGCATCCGCGACAGCCGCACCGAATCCCCGACGATGCGGATCGGCGTCACATCGGTACGCACCGTCAAAGATGTTTCCCTACTCAGCCTTTCGGCTTCGACGCCGATCAGGTCGTCCATGTCGACGTCATCGTGCGCCATGGTGAGGCCGCGTTCGTCGGCGCGGGCCAGAAGCAGCAGGTCGTCGACGAGCGCCTGCATCCGGTGCGCCTCGGGGATGAGCGTGGTTTTGGCGAGTTCGCTGTTGAGCAGGTCGGGGTGCGCGACGGCCACCTCCAGCGCCGAGATGATGGTGGTGAGCGGGCTGCGCAGTTCGTGCGACGCGTCACCGACGAAGCGCTGCTGCGCGGAGTGCCCCGCCTCGATGCGGGCCAACATCTCGTTCATCGTCAACGCCAAAGCCGATATCTCGTCGCGCTTTTCGGGAACCGGCACCCGTTCGGTCAGATCCGACGTGCTGATCTCGGCGACGCGCGTCCGGATGTCGTCGACCGATCGCATCGAGCGGGACACGAGGAGGTAGGTCATCGCAGCCGACACCGCCACCACGATGGGCGCCGCCAAAGCCAACGCGATCACCACGGCTTTCACGGTGGCGAACACCACCTGGCTACCCTCGCCGACCAGCACCGTGTAGCGGCCGCCCGGCCCGTCGACTGTCTGTGCGCTGAACCGGATCTGGCCGTACGGCGACTCCTGCTCCGGCATGCCGATGTGCAGTCCGTCGCCGATCTCCGAGATCGGCACCATGGGCTCGTCGGGCGCCGATGCCGAGCGTCTCACCACGGTGCCCCGGGGCGTGATCACCTGCACGGCGAGGATGCGCTCGTCGGTGGCGAGCAGGTCCGGGTCCAGTCCCGCGGCACCGCCGGCCTCGAGGACTGCCGCGACTTCGCCGACGCGTGCCGCAGCCGTGCTGTCGATTCCCAACAGCATCGACCGGTACAGCACCGCTGCGAGAATCGCGCCCGCGGCGGTGAGCGCCACGAACACGACCGTGGCGGCCACAAGCGCCGAGCGCGCAGATATGCCCCAGCTCCACCGCCGTCGTCGACGCATCGGCACCAGTCCACCATTAGCGCTGGAATTTCGCCATCTCTCCCGCACAATGTGTGCCGTGGCGGATATGCGACAGATTCACCAGTGGTTTCTGCACCGGGGGCTGCCGCTGGTGCTGACCCGCCGCGTGCGGTCCCGCGCGCTGATCGAACGGTCGGCGCCGGTGGTCAGCGGCGTCGGTGCGATCATCGCGTTGACGATGATGCTGGCCGAACTCACCGGCGGCGACGCCGACGTGGCGAACGTGATTCGGCTCGGGGTGCTGACGCTGGTGCTGGTCGCCGCGCCCTTCGCGCTCTACCTGATGCACCAGACGGGGACCACGCTCGGCAAGGCGGGCAGACGGTCGGCCGCACTGCTGGTGATGGCCCTGTTCGTGTTCGGGCTTCCGTTCGCCGACAGCGGGTTCTCCGGGTTCGCCGCCGCGGAGATCTTCGGCTTCGCGGTGGTGGCCGTGCTGGTGATCTGGTTGACGTACCTGGGTTTCGGGGCGATTGCACTGTGGGCCTTCCGATATGCGCTGGTGCAGGTCGGTGCGCTCGGGACGCTGATGAGCCGCGCGCTGCCGCTTCTGATGCTCACCGTCGTGGTGTACTTCACCGGCGAACTGTGGCAGCTGGCGGCCCGCATGACCCGTCAACGGCTCTGGCAGACAATCGGATTCCTCGCGGTCGTGGCGATTGCCTTCATGGTCACCACGATTCGCGACGAGGTGCGGGCGCTGCGCGAAGACAGAGCCGAACAGCACGACCCGGCGCGTCTGCTCGCGGACACCCCGCTGGCGATCGACGCCGACCGGCATCCGGAACGCACGCCGCTGTCCCTGGCCGAGCAGATCAATGTGGTGGCGGTGATGGTGGTGTCGCAGGCAATCCAGGTGGTGTTCTTCACCACCGGGCTGTTCGCGTTCTTCCTCGCGCTGGGGATCATTGCCATCCCCGACGACGTCACCGTGCTGTGGTCGGCCGAGCAGTCCTGCCCCGTCGGCGAACCGCCCTGTGCTGGAACGTGGTTCGGCGTTCACATTCCGATACCACAGACGGTCGTGCACACGTCGTTGTTCGTCGCGGTGCTGTCGGGCCTCTACTTCACGGTGAGCACCAGCGTCGACCCGCTCTACCGGCAGCGGTTCTTCGACCCGCTGGTCTCCGACGTGGCGACGAGCCTGGCAGGCCGCGACGCCTACCGCGAGATGGCGACGGCCTGACCTTCCGACCGCCGAGCATCAGGGTGTGAGGTGCAGCGAATAGCTGTTCGCGAGATCGTCCTGGATGACGCTCGCGGGCGATCCGGTGGTGTCGACCACGAGCGGTTCGGTCGGCGTCCGCGTTTCGTATCGCCAGCCGACCGGCAGGCACAGGCGGCGTGCCAGGTCGGGTAGATCGCCGAGGGACAGGGACGAGTCGACGGTCTGGCTGTGGGTCTGCATGACCCAGCGACGGCCGTCGGTGTCGACGAGTTCGTAGATCTCGCGGCCCGCGTCGAAGGTGAACACCGCCTTGCGATCAACCATGTTGACGCTGTACGGCGTCGGGTTCATCGAGTCGAGCCGCACGGTGGCCTGCCGGTTCATCTCGAGGCCGCCGAACGTCTTGCGCGCCATCGATTCCCGGTTCGCCTTGCCGATGCTGCTCATCAACCAGTAGCGCGGGCCGTTCAACAGCGCCGCCACCGCTCCGTTCTCGGCGGCGATGGCGTCGGCATCCAGTGTGTTCCACAGCTCGGAGGGGCAGTCGTTGAGCGGAAACGTGTTGTACACAGTCGCTTCGGGTCCGGTGTCGCCCACGGTGACGAGAAGCACCTCGCCGTAACGCTTGCCGAACACATCGCGAATCACGCTGACGTCGTCGGTCATGACGCAGAGCTACAGGTACTGACCCAGGTTCGACTCGGTGTCGATGGCCCGCGACGCGCTCGACGACTTGCCCGTGACCAGCGTGCGGATGTAGACGATCCGCTCGCCCTTCTTGCCCGAGATCCGTGCCCAG
>DATEIG010000692.1:0-8030 GCA_035279185.1 Mycobacterium sp. | reverse complement strand
TCCCCGGCGAAACCTGCTGGCGCATAGCGTGCGCCGAGCGGTTCGCACCCATCATCGACGCCGCCGACTACTTCCGACACGTCAAGGCCGCGATGATCCGGGCGCAGCACCGGATCATGTTGATCGGGTGGGACCTCGACTCCCGGATGACGTTCGAGCGGGGCGAGAAGACGGTGCCGGGTCCCAACCAGTTGGGTGCTTTCCTCTACTGGCTGCTGTGGAAGCGACCCTCTCTCGAGGTCTACCTGTTGAAGTCGAATCTCCGTCTGCTGCCGGCCTTCGACGGCATCTGGTTCGGTGTCACGCCGGTATCGGTGGTCAACCAGATCAGCAGCAGGCGAATGCACTTCGCGATCGACGGTGCCCGGCCGACCGGCGCCGTCCACCATCAGAAGATCGCCGTCGTCGACGACTCCGTCGCCTTCTCCGGCGGTCTCGACCTGACCGTCGACCGGTGGGACACGCCGGCGCACGACGACGACAATCGCGGGCGGCGGACAGTCGGCCGCAGCTACGGCCCTCGGCACGAGGTCGGACTGGCCGTCGACGGCGAGGCCGCCCGCGCGCTCGCCGAGCAGGCGAGGGAACGCTGGACGACGGCGACCGGGAAATCACTGGGGCCGGTCGACGGGAGGCATGCCGCGTGGCCGAGCGGGCTCGAGCCGAGCCTTCGCCATGTCGATGTCGGAATTGCGCGCACGCTACCGAAACTCGCGCAGCGCAACGAGGTTCGCGAGGTCGAGGCGCTCAACCTTGCGGCGATCGCGGCGGCACGGCACACGATCTTTCTGGAGAATCAGTATCTGGCCTCGCGACGTCTGGTCGATGCGCTGGCCGAGCGGCTGCGTGAGAGCGGCGGCCCCGAGGTCGTCATCGTGTTACCCCGTCGCGGCGACAACCGCCTCGAAAGGGAGACGATGGACGGCGCGCGCCACCGTCTGATGCAGCTGCTCTGGGCGGCGGACGAACACCGTCGCCTCGGCGTCTACTATCCGGTGACACGGTCGGGTACGGCGATTTACGTCCATTCGAAGGTCATGACGATCGACGACCGGCTGGTGCGAATCGGCTCGTCGAATCTGAACAACCGGTCGATGGGATTCGACAGCGAGTGCGACGTGGCCATCGAGGCGGAACCCGGCCCAAACGTCGTGCGGCGCGAGGTCACCGTCATCCGGAACGGCCTGCTGGCAGAACATCTCGGCGTCTCCGTCGATGAGCTCGAACTTGCCGTGCAGCGCGCGAGTTCGGTGCGTGCTGCCGTCGAGGAACTAAGCGGTGACGGCAGGACGCTGCGGCCCTTCACCGAGCAGGCCATCGCGGGCGAGGACAGTCCACTGGCGGAGAATGATCTGATGGATCCCGACCATGTGCCACCGTCGTTGAGCCGAACCGTGCAGCGGTTCATCGCAGGCCTCCGGCGATAGAGCCGGACCGGCGACGGTACTGGCCGATAAACGAAGAATTGAACGGCCCGCTTATCCAGGTTGCGAAGAGACGGTGGCGGACGGGTTCGAAGCTCGAGCGGCAAAGCCGTTGGCCCGTAACAATTTTCGAGACAATTGCGCTCTCATTGAGCACCGTGTCGGTAAAAGTACTTTCGCCGCGCCGCATTCCGGATGGTTTCAGCGTCGACGAGACCGCGGCGTAGTGTCCGGTGCGCGGTCGGCATCGCGAAGCCAGCACGCATGGGGCGTGCGCGCGGACCTGCATTCACGAAAAGGTCTTGAGCGGCGGTGGCGGACGATCCGAGCGATATCGAGGGCAGCTGGCGTCGCGACAGGCAGCGATTCGTCGACGATGCGGAGCAGGCCGATCGACGAGGTGTGCCCCCGAAACCGGATCACGGCGTACCGTCAGGGCCGCTCGGTAGGCAGTTCGCAGAATTGACCGCTGCGCTGCTGGATGCGCAGACCGTCCAGGACGTGCTGGAGCAGGTGGTCGACACCACGGTCAGGATCGCCCCTCCGATGAGCATCGTCAGCGTCACCCTGAGAAGCCCCGACGGCAGGTTCCACACCCCCATAGCGACGGATCCGATCGCCCGACGACTCGATGAGCAGCAGTACGAACTGGGCGAAGGTCCGTGCGTGACCGCTGCCCGCAATCCTGGCCCTGCGTTCGCGTTGTGGCCCGACGACACGGAGACCGGTACCCCGTGGCCCAACTTCACGCGATCGGCCCGCGAGTTGGATGTCGAGGCCGTCCTGTCCCTTTCGCTGCTGCCGACCGCAGCGCCCCCGAAGCTCTCGGGTGCTCTGAACATGTATTCCCGGTCTCCCCGTGCACTTGACGGCATCGACAAGGACGTGATGTTGCTTCTCGCGACGCACGCGTCACTGGCAGTGGCGACGACCGAGGCGGTCACGGCCGCAAAACTGCGCGAGGCCCACCTGCGGAAGGCGATCAGTAGTCGCGACGTGATCGGTCAGGCCAAAGGGATACTGATGGCCCGGCGAAACATCTCCGCTGAGCGCGCCTTCGACATCCTTCGAGAGTCGTCGCAGAAGCTCAACATCAAACTGGCCGAGATCGCCAAAGTCGTCGCCTCCCAGCCCGATCTCCTCGACTGAGCCGTCACCGGCGTCATCGTCAGTCGGCGGACCGGCGGTGAGGAGACATGATGGCTCGGCGACACTGGCATACACGATGCACGACCTCGGTCTGGCGGCGTGGTTCGGAGGGACGCTCGCCAACGCCGTCACATCGAACCCGGCCGCGTCGGAGGCCGGGTCCGCAACGTCGGCGCGGTGACGAACGCCGGCTGGGGACCGGTGGACGCCCGTCAACGCCGCCGCGACCGGCAGGGGCTCATCTCCGCGCGGGGATCGGCGCGGCTAGTTCTCTCAGCGACGCAAGGAACATGTCGTCCATTGTCGGACTCAATTCGGCCAGGGTCGAACCGCTGGCGTGGTTCGCGGAGCCGAACACCCGCCGCAGCGCCTCGATCCCTCCCGTGGACCCGATCGAAAGACACAGGCAGCCGAGCCCTTCGGCTCTCAGCTCTTCGATCGCCTTTGCGGTGTCGGACTCCGCGTAACGGCCCTCGTAGTCATGGTCGTAGGGAAAGCCGTCGGACAACACCAGCAGCAGCCGGTTCGGCGTTCCCGCCTGGCGCTCGAGGATGTCGGCCGCCCCGCGGATCGCCGCGCCGAGTCGCGTGTAGCCCGTCGGCTGCAGTGTGTTGAGGCGAGTCCGGGCCGCAGCACTGAAACGCTGCCCGAAAGCCTTGACTGCCATCAGGTGTACCGCGTGGCGACCCTGCGAGCGGAACGCGTAGACGGCGACGCGGTCGCCGAGATCCTCGAGTGTCGCGCCGATCGTGGCCGCCGCGCGCCGCTGATGTTCGTGCACGGCAAGGCCTGCGGAATCGGTGTCGGTGGCCGAACCCGACGAATCGAGCAGAATGAGGACGCCGAGATCGCGGGCGACCTTCCGGCGTTCGATGTACACGTGCTCCGGCGGTGAGTGGCCCGACCGGAGGTCGACGACGAGATCGACGAGTGCTTCGAGGTCGAGGTCCTCGCCGTCGGTCCGACGCCGTAACACTTTCTGGCCGAGGCCTATTCGCGAAAGCCGCTTCTTCAACACGTCGTCGCGGCAGACCGCGGCCGTTGAGACGTCGGCGGCCGCCGTCAGCGGAAACGTGACGACCCGGCACCAGTCGGGCCGGTATCGGTCACGGTGAACGTCCCACTCCGGCAGCAGCATGCCTGCGACCCCGATGGCACTGCCCGGCTTGGCGTCGTCGGTGAAACGGATCCGGGTGGGGGATGGCTTCGCGTCCGGCCCGGCCGAATGTGCCCGGCGGATCGAGCCGAAGTTCGTTTCCGCTCCGGCAGCGTTTCTGCCCGACGACCGCGCATTCCCGAACAGCTCCCGAAGGAAGTTCGCGAGCGCGTTCGACTTCATCGCGGGGTTCTCGAACAGTTCGAGTATCTTGCTGCCCTCGGTCTCCGCGTCGTCATCGTCGCCGGTTGGGTCAGCAGTCTCGAGCTCCAGGCCTTGGCCTGCCTCAGCACCGCGTGTGGGACCGTTGCTCAGCAGCAGTGACGGACGGATGACACCGAACCAGTCGGGCGCAGTGGCGACTGCCGTTCGGCCCCTGGCGATGTCAAGCGACTCGAACGCGGAAGCAGTGCACGGGTTCGCATCGAGTGACAGGGCGGCGGCCAGTGGAACTCGCCCAGCGAGATTGGCGAGAGCCCGGCGGCCCTCCAGTGCGAGATAGCGACGGGCCACCGCGGGACGGCCCCGCAGCGGTATCACCATGTGCGCGTCGAGGCTGCCGGCGCCCAGGAGCGCACTCTGCAGCAACACCTCGTGCCGGTGCCGAGCCTGCGAGCCGGCTGCCGACACGAAAACGGTGTGCCCGTTCGTGTGAGCTGGGGCGCCCGCCGTGGCTTCGACGATGTTCATCGCCCGTCCCGCCGCAAAGGCGGCGAGAAAGCGAAACCTGTCCAGCTCTTCCTGACCGGTCACGCTCGGGGCAGCATCGCGTCGACGAGCTCGGCCAATGCCCGTGCGACGTCGTGATCATCGGTAAGTACCTGCACCACAGCCGCTTTGACGGCGCTGCGCAGGCTCAGACCCTCGGCGGCGAGACCGCCGGCAAGGATCAGCGTTCTCGTCGACGACACCTCGCCCAGCGGGGCGCCGTCGAGGTTTCTGATGGCGTTGCCCACGGCGACAAGCGCGCGCGCCGTCTCGAGGTCGATCCCGGCTTCGTGGGCGACCACCTCTGTTTCGACCTCTTCGGGCGGGAAGCCGAGCTCGATGGCCACGAAGCGTTGCCGGGTCGACTCCTTGATGTTCTTCAGCACGCTCTGGTATCCGGGGTTGTACGACATCACCAGCTGAAAGCCGGGCGCTGCAGGCAAACCCGTGCCGAGGCGGTCGATCGGCAGCTCGCGACGATGATCTGCCAGGGGATGGATGACGACGGTGGTGTCCTGGCGCGCCTCGACGATCTCGTCGAGGTAGCAGATGGCCCCACCGCGCACGGCACGCGTGAGCGGACCGTCCACCCACACCGTCTCGCCGCCCTTGAGGAGAAACCGGCCGACCAGGTCCGCCGATGTCATGTCCTCGTGACCGGCAACGGTGATCAGCTCACGGCCCAGTTCGTGCGCCATAGTCTCCACGAAGCGCGTCTTCCCGCATCCGGTCGGGCCCTTCAGCAGCACCGGGAATCCGCGGCGGGCGGCCGCGCGGAAGACGTCCATCTCGTCGTCGACGGGACGGTAGAACGGCGTCAACCTAATTCCCCTCGAACGGAACAGTTCTCGGCATCTCCACGCCGTCGGGTAGCACGAGTTTCCCGTCGACGTCGATGTAGCCGGAGTGTTTGGTGGGTATCGGCAGCGCCGGGTCGGGGCACGGCACGTCGGTCCCGTCGCCGCAGATGCCGCCGTTGAAGTACGAGCGCTTCTGATGGTCCGCCGGCCATGGGTCGGCATGCATCCCGAACCACTGCGCGGGGACGTTGTAGAAGAAGAAAAAGCATGCGCTCACCGCCGCGAAGACGGCAAGGAAGCGAACGAACTGCTGCCGCACGAAACCGCCCTTCACCTGGTCGAGCCCGCGCTCGACCACGGTTCGGCCGCGATCGTCGGTGAAGAAGCGCAGGCAACTCAGCGCCGTCATCACGCCGCCCCACATGAACCCCTCGTAGATCGGCCACTGGTGGTAGGTGCCCGCGAAGAGCGACACCGACCGAATTGCACCGGGATAGGTGTAGAGCCCGAAGGGAAGGAAGATCAACGCCTCCATGACGAAATCCGCGACGATGGCGGCGGCGTAGGTGACCATGATCAGTCGGAGGTTGCTGATGTTCGGCCAGCGCGCCTTGATGCGCCGCATCAGCCAGCAGCCGACGATGGCAAGGATGACCACCATCCCGTACCCGGTCGCGTTGATCAACAACGGTTCTGCGACTTGCCGTCCCGGGGATTCGGGCGACACCCAGCCGGGGATGTGGGACGACCAGGAACCGCGGTTCCACAGCCAGGTGTTGTACGTGCACCACGTGTTGAAGTAGTTCAGCAGCGGATCCTGGAAGAAGAACAGCGCACACGACACCAGCAGCAGGCCGTCGAGGGTGATGCGGCGCTCGCGCATCCAGGGTCGGACGAGGAACCACCAGATGGCGAGGGGAAGGCCCACGCACATCAACGCAGCGTTGGCGGTGAGCACCACCTTCATGTACATCGGCGGCTCGCTCGGGCCCGAGGGAACGCGCTCGAAGTACGGACCGGTGATCCACCGGATCCAGACATAGACCTGCAGCGCCAGGAGCAGGCCGCCGGCCACCGCCCAGATCTTCACGCGGCTGCTTGGCTGCGGACCCCCTGCTCCCGGCGCGGCTGTTCCCCGCAGCGATTCGGTGACCACCCGCTCCTTGTCCGACAGATCGCTCACGTCGCCCTCCTCGCGTTCCCGGCGATGCGAAGATACCAGCGAGTATCTGAGTAAACAACGGGAATCTCAGATACTGTGAAAGAATCGGTCGTGTGGCGGAGCGGTGGACACGGGAACGACGCCTCGAGCACACGAGGACGGTGCTGCTGGATGCAGCCGAGGACGTTTTCGCCGAAAAGGGTTTCACCCCTGCGACTCTCGACGACATAGCCCGCGCCGCCGGCTACACGAAAGGCGCCATCTACAAGCATTTCGCCACGAAGGAGGATCTCTTCCTCGCCGTGAGCGATCGCTACTGGCGGCGCTATTTCGACAACTTCGCGGAGGTGATGTCGGCCTCGAAGAAGGTCACCGCCCGCGAACTCGACGAGATCGCCACCCGGTGGCGCCAGCTGAGCCTCGACCGCGGCGCCGAGCATGCCGCGCTGGGACACGAGTTCACGCTCTACCTCCTGCGCAATCCGGACGCGCGCGAGCGCGTGGCCGCCAAGAGGGCAGAGGTGGTCGACAAGCTCGCGACGTTCATCGTGGAGGGCATCGACAGGCTCGGCGGGACACTTGTCATCCCGGCGCTGACCTTCGCGCAGGTGCTCGTGGCCACAAGCGACTCGGTTGTGCTCGGCAGCCAGCTCGACGACGTCGACCTCTACCGCCCGATCGTCGAGATGTACGTCTCGGCGATCAAGCTGCCTTAGCGGGCGGTTCCCGACGCCGTGGTGGCGATGCCGCCGTCGACGGGGATCACCGCTCCGGTGAGATAGGAACCCGCCCGGCTCGCGAGGAACACCGCGATGCCCGCCATGTCGTCGTCGCGTCCGATTCTCCGCAGCGGCGCTGCGCCCGCGATCGCGTCACCGAAGGCCTCGAGCGTCGCCGCCATCATCTTCGACTCGAACGGTCCCGGCGCGACGGCGTTGACGGTGATGTGCTGCGGCCCGAGTTCCCGCGCGAGCACCCGCGTCATCTGGTGCACGGCGGCCTTGCTGGCCGAGTACGAGTAGGTGGGCATCGGACTGACGTGGATGCCGTCGATGCTGCCGACGTTGATGACCCGGGCCGGGTCGTCGGCCGTGCCCGCCTGCCGCAGAGCAGGCACCAGTGCCTGCACCATCCAGAACGGGGACTTGACGTTGAGGTCGAGCACTTTGTCCCAGGCGGAGTCGGGGAAATTCTCCAAGGCTTCGCCCCAGGTCGCGCCCGCGTTGTTGACCAGGATGTGCAGGTCGGGTGTTTCCGCCGTGACGAGTTCGGCCAGCCGGAGGCACTCGTCGTGCCGCGACAGGTCGGCCGGTATCGCCGTCACCTCGCCGAATGCCGACAGATGCTCCTCTGCGGCTGCGCAGGCGTCGGCCTTCCGGGAGCTGACGATCACCCGCGCGCCTGCCTGCAGCAGCCCGCGGGCCATCATCATCCCGATGCCCCTGGTGCCGCCGGTGACCAGTGCGTTCTTACCGGTGAGGTCGAAAAGCTGTGCGTGCGTGCTGATTTGACCGTCGGTCATGACCACCGCTCTTTCGTTATAAGCTCGCCTGTAGGCGTTGGGAGGCTCGATGAGCTGCTGTCATTATCAACCTGCCGGCGACGGCATGGACACTGCGTTCACCGTCGAT
>DATEIG010000691.1:0-7409 GCA_035279185.1 Mycobacterium sp. | reverse complement strand
TAACTTGGACATGTGTCCAGCGACCCGGTGGCGACCGTCACAAGCAAGGCCGACGGCAACCCTGGTGAGGCGCCGCGCAACCGACGCCAGGAAGAGACCTTCCGCAAGGTCGTCGCCGCGTCGCTGCTGCTGAGCAACGCCGTCGTGCAGGCGGCGGCGACCTCCGGCTCGTCGGCGATCATCAGCGTCATGGCGCGCAGCGCCTTCTCCACCCTGGCCGTCGTGCTGTCGTTGACATCGGTGAAGTAGGGCACCTGGCGCATCAGGTCCAGGTACACCTCGGCGATCAGATGGTTCTTCGACGAGAAGTAGGTGTACGCCGTCGCCGGGGCGACCTTGGCCCTGGCCGCGACCGCGCGCACGGTCAGGTCGGCGTAGGAGGACTCCCGGAGCATCTCCACACCTGCGGCGAGGACCCTGCGGAACGTCTCTTCCTGCCGACGGTTGCGCGGTGTTTCGCCGGTCTGATCACTGACGGTGACCACGGCATCACTGGACACATGTCCAAGTTATCGGACGCGGGCGTCGGCAAGCAAGTGCGCGACGTCAACCCGCTGTACAAAGGCTATTTCCGACGATGCACCGAGGACGGGGCACGGCCTCTCCTTGCTTACCGGACCGGTCTGCGGCTATCGTTCGAGTCATCGAAGTCGGACAGTTGTCCAGCAATCAAACAGGAGTCGGTATGGGTCTGCTGGCCGATCGCCAGAGTCAGTTGTTCATCGACGGGAAACTCGAGGCGGGTAGTGGGGGCACCTTCCAGACGGTGAACCCGGCCACCGAGGAGGTGCTCGGCCTCGCCGCCGACGCGACCGCCGATGACATGGGCCGCGCCATCGAGGCCGCCCGCCGAGCCTTCGACGACACCGACTGGTCGGTCAACACCGAACTGCGGGTGCGCGGGATCAGGCAGTTGCAGCAGGCGCTGCGCGATCACGCCGACGAGTTGCGGGAACTTGCCATCTCCGAGGTCGGCGCCCCGCGGATGCTCACCTCGATGGCGCAGTTCGACGGACCTGTCGAGGATCTCAGCTTCTGCGCGGATACCGCGGAGTCGTATCAGTGGACCACCGATCTCGGCATCGCCGAGCCGATGGGTATCAAGACCCGTCGCACCATCGCCAGGGAGGCGATCGGTGTGGTGGGCGCCATCACCCCGTGGAACTTCCCGAACCAGATCAACCTCGCCAAGATCGGCCCCGCCCTCGCCGCCGGGAACACCGTCGTGCTGAAGCCTGCTCCTGATACGCCGTGGAGCGCGGCGGTACTCGGCGAGCTGATCGGAGAGCACACCGACATCCCCCCGGGCGTGGTCAACATCATCACCTCCAGCGACCACGGCGTCGGGGCGCTGCTGTCGAAAGATCCTCGGGTGGACATGGTTTCGTTCACCGGGTCGACCAACACGGGCCGCGCCGTGATGAGTGACGGATCCGCGACCTTGAAGAAGGTGTTCCTCGAACTCGGCGGCAAGTCGGCCTTCGTCGTCCTCGACGACGCCGATCTCGCAGGCGCGTGCTCGATGTCGGCGTTCACCGCGTCGATGCACGCAGGGCAGGGCTGCGCGATCACCACCCGACTGGTGGTCCCGCGCGCCCGCTACGACGAGGCGGTCGAAGCGGCGGCGGCGACGATGGCCGGCCTGAAGCCGGGCGACCCCACCGACGCGGGAACCATTTGCGGGCCGGTGATCTCGGCTCGCCAGCGCGAACGCATCGAGGGATATCTCCAATCCGCGACGGCCGAGGGCGGCACATTCGCCTGCGGCGGAGGGCGCCCCGCCGACCGGGACACCGGTTTCTTCATCGAGCCGACCGTCATCGCCGGACTGGACAACAACGCCAAGGTTGCACGCGAGGAGATCTTCGGCCCGGTGCTGACCGTGATCGCCCACGACGGTGACGACGACGCCGTGCGGATCGCCAACGACTCGCCGTACGGACTCTCGGGCACGGTGTTCTCGCCCGATCTCGACCGGGCCAACGCCGTCGCCGCCCGGCTGCGCGTCGGCACCGTCAACGTCAACGGCGGCGTCTGGTACTCCGCCGACATGCCCTTCGGCGGCTACAAGCAGTCCGGCATCGGTCGGGAAATGGGACTCGCCGGCTTCGAGGAATACCTCGAGACCAAAGCCATTGCCACAGCGGTCAGTTAAGGAGTGAGCAAGGTGGGACTCTACGGAGATCAGTTCGCCGAGAAGGTGGCGATCGTCACCGGCGCAGGCGGCGGTATCGGCCAGGCGTACGCCGAGGCGTTGGCCCGCGAGGGCGCGGCGGTCGTCGTGGCCGACATCAACACCGAGGGCGCGCAGAAGGTCGCCGACGGCATCAAGGGCGAAGGTGGCAACGCGCTCGCCGTCCGGGTCGACGTGTCGGACCCGGACTCCGCCAAGGAGATGGCGGCGACGGCGCTGTCCGAGTTCGGCGGCATCGACTACCTCGTCAACAACGCGGCGATCTTCGGCGGGATGAAACTCGACTTCCTCATCACCGTCGACTGGGACTACTACAAGAAGTTCATGAGCGTGAACCTCGACGGTGCACTGGTCTGCACGAGGGCGGTGTACCGGAAGATGGCCAAGCGTGGCGGCGGCGCGATCGTCAACCAGTCGTCGACGGCAGCCTGGTTGTACTCCAACTTCTACGGTCTGGCGAAGGTCGGCATCAACGGCCTGACCCAGCAGTTGGCGACCGAACTGGGCGGCCAGAACATCCGCGTCAACGCGATCGCGCCGGGGCCGATCGACACCGAGGCCAATCGGACGACCACGCCCAAGGAGATGGTCGACGACATCGTGAAGCGAATTCCCCTGTCGCGCATGGGTGAAGTCGACGATCTGGTCGGGATGTGTCTGTTTCTGCTGTCGGATCAGGCGAAGTGGATCACCGGTCAGATCTTCAATGTCGACGGCGGCCAGATCATCCGGTCATGAGCGAAGACATCAAGCTCGGCTACATCGGTCTGGGCAATCAGGGCGCGCCGATGGCGAAGCGGCTCGTCGATTGGCCGGGCGGCCTGGTGGTGTACGACGTGCGGCTCGATGCCATGACGCCGTTGGCGGAGTTGGGCGCCACCCTGGCCGACAGTCTCGCCGATGTGGCCGTCGCCGACGTCATCAGCGTGACCGTGCTCAACGACGAGCAGGTGCGCGATGTGATCGCCGGTGAGAACGGCTTGGCGCGGTATGCGAAGCCGGGCACGGTGATCGCCATCCACTCGACCATTCGTGACACGACGGCAGCCGACCTGTCCCGTCAGCTCGAGCCGGACGGGATACACATCGTCGACGCTCCGGTCAGCGGGGGCGCAGGGGCGGCGGACAAGGGCGAGCTCGCGGTGATGGTCGGTGCCGACGACATCGCCTTCGCCAAGGTCAAGCCCGTGTTCAAGAAGTGGGCTTCGCTGGTCGTGCGTGCCGGTGAGCCGGGTGCGGGTACGCGAATGAAGCTGGCCCGCAACATGTTGACGTTCACCGGCTTCGCCGCGGCGTGCGAAGCGCAGAAGCTGGCCGAGGCGGCGGGTATCGACCTGCAGAAGCTCGGCCGGGTGGTGCGGCACAGCGACGAGCAGAGCGGCGGTCCCGGCGCGATCATGTTCCGCGACGACATGAAACCGCTGACCCCGGACCACTTCTTGCACGACATGTTCGTCCACACCCGCGGACTCGGCGAGAAGGATCTTCGGTTGGCGTTGGCGCTCGGCGAAGAGAACGGGGTGGATCTTCCGTTGGCAGAGGTGGCGCTGCGAGAACTCGCGGCCGGACTCGGTGTTCCGCACGCGACAGACGAGGAGTAGTCATGGACGAGCTGCGCAAAAAGGGCCTCGAGAAGATGAACGAGGTCTACGGGTGGGAGATGCCCAACGTCGAGGGCGACGACTACTTCGCGCTGACCGCCGACCATCTCTTCGGGTCGATCTGGACCCGGCCCGGCCTGTCGATGCGCGAGAAACGCATGATGACGCTGACGGTGGTGACCGCGCTGGGCATCTCGGAACTGGCGGAGATTCAGGTCAACGCCGCCCTGCACAACGAGGAGCTCACGGTTGGCGAACTCAAGGAGATGGCGATCTTCTTGACCCATTACCTCGGATTCCCTTTGGGTTCAAAGCTCGACGGTGTGGTGACAAAGGTCGCGGCCAAGCGGAAGAAGGCTGCCGAGAAGGGCGAGGGCGAGGACAAGAAGGGCAATGTCGACGCCGCGCTGAGGATGCATTCGGGGAGCGCCCGCGATGACTAGCCGCTACGCGAGCCTCACCCGCGAGCAACTCGCCACGCTGGTGCCCGAACTGCTGTTGATCGGCCAGTTGATCGACCGGTCCGGAATGGGCTGGTGCATCAAGCCTTTCGGTCATCCGGGCATGCTGGAGATCGCGATCGAGGAGTGGATGGGCGCCAGCCCCATCTACACCAGGCGGATGCAGAAGGCCCTCAAATACGAGGGCACCGACGTCATCACGATCTTCAAGGGCCTGCAACTCGACATCGGTGCGCCGCCACAGTTCATGGACTTTCGCTACACGGTGCACGACCGCTGGCACGGCGAGTTCCACCTCGACCACTGCGGCGCCCTGATGGACGTCGAGCCGATGGGGGAGCAACTGGTCACCCTGATGTGCCACGACATCGAGGACCCGACGTTCGACGCCACCGCCGTGGCCACCAACCGCAAGGCCCAGATCCGCCCGATCCACCGCCCGCCCCGTGCTCCTGCCGACCGGCACCCGCACTGCGCGTGGACGGTGATCATCGACGAGTCGCACCCGGAGATCGACGACCATCCGGTGATCGACGTGATGCGTAAAACCCGTGCTGCGACAACGCAACTCGAACCGATCGACGTCGACGACGAGGGCCAGTCCGACTACTCCGGCGAGTTGGTCTCCGATGTGGACTTCGGCGCGTTCTCCCACTCCGCGCTGGTGCGGATCGCCGACGAGGTGTGCATTCAGATGCACCTGTTGAACCTGTCCTTCATCATCGCCGTCGGTAAGCGCGCGGGGACGGACACCGAACTGGCCGACAAGATCTGCACCAACCAGCTGACCGGTATCGCAGGCATCGCCGCGGAACGCATCCACCGGGCACTCGGGCTGCCCGGGGGTGTCGAGGGAGCGATACGCACCCTCGAACTGCACCCGCTGTTCAACCCGACCGCCTACGTGAGCGCGGAATTCGGGCCGGACACCGTGTCCGCGCGCAGGTCGCCCGCGCACGAGGACGGCGCCTGGGTGTCGCTTGTCGGGCCGTCGTCGATGCGGCCGCTGCAGGCCGCCGTCGCCGCCGTCGATCCGCACCTGGGCGTCGATGTCACCGGCACAGACACGGAATGGACGGCGCGGGTGGTCGAAACCGACACGGCCGCAGAAGAATTGGTCGAGGTATCGGTGGTCCGGGTCAGCGGCGGCTCGTCATGGGTGTTCGCGCCCCGCAAGTCGCTCCCGCTCACTGTCGTCTGATTGTCGGCTCAGCCGACGCGTCTGACCGCCGAGCCCACCCATCGCCGGAGGTAGTCGCGTAGTTCCACCCCGGTTCGCGGCGGACGACCGGGGTCGGTCACGAAGGACTGGATGATCCGCAGCAGGTGCTCGGCGAGTTCGTCGAGGTCGGTGTCGGTGTAGCCGAGGCTCGCCCAGTCCACGTCGAAGCGGCGCACCATCGCGTGTCCGAAGTCGAGCGCGACATCGCCGGTCACCGACTCGGTGTGCGGATTCGGCCTGCCGGGGACGATGAGCAGGCCCAGATGTTTGTCCTTCGGCAGCCACTCGAGTGCGGTGGCGATTCCCTCGGTGACGGCTTCCACCGGGTCCGTGATGCCGCGCAGGTGCGCCTCGACCCGGTTGGCGAAGTCGTCAGCCGCGTGCACGGCGGCGGCCACCAGCAGCGCGTCGGTGCTCGGGAAGTACCGGTAGACCGTCTGGCGGGTCACACCGAGAGTGCGGGCGACGTCGGTGATCGAGAAGTCGGCGCCACGGGCGTCGATGGCCTTGCTCGCCGCCTCGAGGATCCGGGCGATCGCTTCGTCGTCGCTGGCGGGCGCTGCACCAGACCAGCCGTGGGTTCGCACGCGCCGAATACTACTGCTAGCGCTGGTAAGCGACCTGCAGGTCCTTGACGCCGTTCAGCCAGCCCGACCGAAGACGCTGTGGCTCGGCGACTTTCGACAGGTCGGGGATCTGATCGGCGATCTCGTTGAAGATCAGCTTGATCTCCATCCTGGCCAGGTTGGCGCCGATGCAGTAGTGGGCGCCGTTGCCGCCGAACCCCAGATGCGGGTTGGGGTCGCGCAGGATGTTGAACTCGAAGGGCCGGTCGAAGACCGACTCGTCGTAGTTGGCCGAGCTGTAGAAGAGCCCGACGCGCTGGCCCTCTTTGATCGCGACGCCACCTAGTTCGGTGTCCGCCGTCGCCGTGCGCTGGAAGCAGTGCACGGGCGTGGCCCAGCGCACGATCTCGTCGGCTGCGGTGTCCGGACGCTCGCTCTTGAACAACTCCCATTGCTGCGGGTTCTCGAAGAACGCGTTCATGCCGTGCGTCATCGCGTTGCGGGTGGTCTCGTTGCCGGCCACCGCGAGCAGGATGACGAAGAACGCGAACTCGGCGTCCTCCATCCATTCGCCGTCGACGTCGGCCTGCACCAGCTTGGTGACGATGTCGTCGGCCGGACAGCGTCGGCGCTCTTCGGCCATGGTGTAGGCGTAGCCCATCAGCTCGGCGTTGGCCGCCACGTAGTCCGACGCGAAGTCGGGGTCGTCGGTGTTCATGATGCTGTTCGTCCAGTGGAAGAGCTTCTCGCGATCGTCTTGCGGGACGCCGAGCATGTCGGCAATCGCCAAGAGCGGCAGGCGCATTGCGATGTCGTCGACGAAGTTGCCGCTCTGCTTCTGCTTCGCGTTGGCGACGATGTCGCGGGCGGCTGTCGCCAGCTTCTCCTCGAGCCCGGCGACCGCGCGCGGTGTGAACAGCCGCGACACCAGCTTGCGCAGGCGGGTGTGCTCGGGCGCGTCGTGGTTGATGAGCATCGCCTTGGTGAGCTCCAGCTGGTCCGGCGTCGTGCCGTCGGGCAGCCGCATCACGACGCCCTTGCGGTTCGTCGACCAGAGGTCGCCGTCACGGGAGATCGCCTTGATGTCCTCGTGGCGGCTGATCACCCAGTAGCCGCCGTCGTCGAAGATCGACTCGGGTTGTTCGTTCCACCACACCGGGGCGGTCCTGCGGAGTTCGGCGAACTCGGTCACCGGGATGCCTCGCTCGAGGACGTCGGGGTTGGTGAAGTCGTATCCGGGGCCGAACGGACAGGCCTGCGTCGTTGCCATTTCTCGACCATACACTGATCTGTCAAGTGTATGGCCAAGGATTTCGTGGCCCAGGCGTTAGGGTTGGCACTTGTGCGAGTCCTGGTGATCGGATC
>DATEIG010000690.1:0-2784 GCA_035279185.1 Mycobacterium sp. | reverse complement strand
TCGCGGCCAACCAGGCCTCGACGTCGGGCCACCGCAGGCCGTCGACGCCGACCTGCTGCTCGACCGACCGCAGGTCGACGCAGACCGACCCGTTGCGGAGCGCCCGCACGGCGAGCGCGATGGCCAGCGCGACCGTCTCGTCCGTCTCTGAGCACAGTGCCGTGAGCCGTTGCGCCACATGCACATCCGACGACTCCAACACTTCGGCCTCGCTGAACGTCTGCAGCAGGCCCGTTGCGGTCAGCGCCCGCCGCCACTCCATCGTCGTCATGCCGCCGCCCGTCCCGCGTCGAGGAGGTCCGACATGGCCTCGATCAGCGCGGCGGGCGGATGCCAGCTGAACACGCCCGCCGGATGGCCGTCGACGACCGGGGTCTCCGGCCCGCACATGCCGCGCAGGAACAGGTACATGACACCGCCGAGATGCGTCGACGGGTCGTAGTCCGGCAGCCGCCACCGCAGGAACCGGTGCAGCACAACGCTGTACAGGAGCGCCTGCAGCGGATAGTCCGAATGCAGCATCGCCTCGGCCAACCTGGGCTGCGCGTAATCCGCGGCCGTGAGCGGCTCCGCCGGGTCGCCCAGCCAGTTCGTCTTGTAGTCGACGACGACGTAGCGGTCGCCGATCCGCAGCACCGCGTCCACCGATCCCGACAGGTAGCCCTTCAACGCCTGGGTGCCCAGCGCCAAGCCCGTCAGCCGGTCCGCGTACGGCGCCATCGGGTCGTCCTTCGGCAGGTGATTCCGCAGTAGCTCACCGACATGCGACAGCCGGATCTCCGGTGCCGCGGCCCGCAGATCGCCTCCGGCCAGGGGGAATTCGAAGTCCATCTCCCGCATGCGGTCACGGAGCCCGATCTGGCGCAGCGTGATGCCACCGGCCAGCGGACCCAGGGGAGTGTCGTGCATCGGCACCATCGCGGTTGCCAACACCTCCGGGGCCACGTCGACCGGCCACCACACCGCGTGCTCACGGATCTGCGCCTCCAACTCGGCAGCGAGGTCCGACGCGAACGGGTCGGCGGTCTCCAGCACCGCGTGCACCAGCGTGCCGAACTTCGCCCCCATCGGCAGGTCCGCCATCGGCGAGGGCACATCCGCTCCTGCTGCCGACGTCGTCAACGGGATCTCGGCGACCTCGTCGTCCTTCTCGAGGACCTCCGGTTCACTGCTCACCGGCGTCGACTCGGCCGCGCGGATCAGACCCGAGTACGACGTCCGTCGCCACTCGGCGTCGATCGACCGGTGCCAGTGTCGTGCCGCCAGACCCGTGCGCACCTCCGGCGCGGGCAGCGCGGGGATCGGCCGCACGACCGACTCCTCGACGACGAGCCCGCCCGTCGCCTCCCACTCCTCGAACCGCGCCATGGCGTCGGAGTCGGAAACCTTCTCCGGCAGAACACGATCCGGCACCGCGGCCTCGCCCGGCCGTCGTCCCCGCAGCAGCCGCGACAACCCGCCGTTCGGCTCGTCCCACGACGGCGCCCACCATGCCACCACCTGCGACTGCGCGCGCGTCATCGCCACGTACATCAGCCTGCTGTCGTCGCTGGCGTCCTCTTTGCGCCCGAGCACCGACACGGCGTTGTAGTCGGGGCTCTCGATGCCGCCGACGTGCAGGCACCGCTGCCCGTCCTCGTCGTGGAACAACACCAGGTCGGGGTTCGGCACGTAGCGGTTGAACGAGAACGGCAGGTACACCACGGGGAACTGCAGCCCCTTGGCCACCCACACCGTCATGATCTGCACCGCGGCCGCATCGTGGTCGAGTCTGCGGGCGCGTTCCGTTGCGCCGCTTCTGTCTTCGCGTTGCTCGCGCAGCCAGTCGCGCAGCGCGGGCAGGCTGAAGTGCTCGCGGTGTGCCGTCTCCTGCAGCAGCTGCGTCATGTGCGCGAGATCGGTCATCTGCCGCTCACCGCCCTGCCACGACAGCACCCGATTGCCCATCTCGCCGATCTGCGCGGCCTCGAAGATCGCGGCGACACCCCGTTCCCGGGCATGGCCCGCCCACTCCCGCAGCGTCTCGGCCACGTCGTCGGTCAGCGCGTCGCCGCCCTCGACGAGCTGTTCGGCGGTCTTGCCGAAGAACATCGTCGCGGCGGCAGCCCGCACCATGCCCGGCCGGTGCGGCTGGTCGAACGCCTCGAGCAGACACAACCAGTCCTCGGCGGCGTCGGAGGTGAAGATGTCGGAGTCGCCGGTGTACACGGCGGGGATGCCGGCTTCGCACAGCGCGCGATAACACGCGCGGGCGTCCTTGTGGCTCTCGACGATCACCGCGATGTCGCGCGCCTCCAGCGGTCGCCCGTCGAACGTGGCGTCACCGGCCAGCAGGCAGCCGATGTCGGCGGCGAGGTCCTTCGGGATGTGCACGCGGAGGTCGTCGACCGCGATCGTGCGAGTTCCGGTGCGGCCGAACTTCTCCCGCTTCACCACGCGCAGCCGGAACGGGTCGTCGCACGGGGCGCCGTGCAGCCGCGAGCCTTGATACTGCGCCTCCACGTCGTGGACGATGATCCGCTCGTCGCCCAGCTGCGCGCCGCCGAGCAGCGTCTGCAGCCGGTCCACCAGCACCGCGTCGCTGCGCCAGTTCTTGCCGAGCGTCATCCGGGTGCCTGCGGACTCGGACGCCATGAGGTAGGTGACGATGTCCCCGCCGCGGAACGCGTAGATCGCCTGCTTGGGATCGCCGATCAGGATCAGCGTCGAGCGCTTCGAGAACGCGCGGTCGATCACCTTCCACTGCACCGGGTCGGTGTCCTGGAACTCGTCGACCATCACGAT
>DATEIG010000689.1:0-2288 GCA_035279185.1 Mycobacterium sp. | reverse complement strand
GCCCGGACGCCCGGGTAGCAGCATGACGCTCATACCCATGGCGTCGGCACTGGCGTAGATGAAGTCGCGCTGGACCACCTTGTGTGAGTCGTCGCCGCCGATCATGAACACCTCTCCGACGACAGGGGTGGTGATCGCGGCGGCAAACGCCGACGCGACGTCACGGACGTCGACGGCATGAAGCCGGTTGTCCTCGGGCATGATCGCGCCGAAGTAGAAGGTTTCGAAATCGCCGTAGTCGACCAGCGGCTCGAGCGTGATGACGCCACCCAGCCGCAGTATCGACCACTCCAAACCCGATGAGCGGACGATGTTTTCGGCGACGAGCTTGTGGCAGCCGTACAACTCGGAGGCAAGCGGCGGCGTCGTCGGAGTCAAAAGGTCGTTGCAGCGGTGCGGGTTTCGACTCCCGTACACCGCCATGCTCGACGCGTGCACGAACCGCGGCGGGTTCGGCATCGCCTGCGCCGCACGCACGAGCGCGGCCGTCGCGTCGACGTTGACCGCCCGCGCGCGCTCGCGGTTGGCGTAGCACAACGGCGGCAGGTACGCGGCGAGGTGAACGATGGCAGACGGGGCGACATCGGTGACCAAAGCGCTCACCTGGTCAGGTTGCGCGAGGTCGACCCGTCGTACGTCGACCGATTCAGGAAGCGACGGTTTGACGGTCTTGTGCGCGGTCGCGGTGACCCGGTAGCCGTCGGCAACCAGTCGGTGGACGAGCGGTCTGCCCACCAACCCGTATGCGCCTGTGACCAGGACGGAATCCCGAGCGTCCATCTCGCGCTCCTTTGCGCTGACGGGATGTCGATCGAAACTTAATCGACCCGAGGCGCCGGATTCGCTCCTTGGACAAATCTCGGGATCTCAATCACCTTTCTTGCCGTTGCCGTGGCCCTTCTTCTTGCCGGGGGGTCCCTGCTCGACAGGTGCGGGAGGCGGAGGCGGCGGCGGCGGTGGCGGCAACGCGGACGGTGTCGTCGACGACGACGTGACCGACGTCTGGGTGGTCGCCGGCTTTGGCGTCGGCGGCGAGGAGGCGGACTCAAAGAGGATCAGTATCGCTCCCAACGCGACCGCGAACAGCGCCGCGGCGACGTACAGGATCGTGCGGTTGCGGTTGCGGTCCGGCGGCGCGGGCGGCCCGACAACCATGGTGCCGGGCGGCGGCAGCGGCTCGGCCATCACCCGGGTCTGCGGCCGAGCGGAAGTCTGCGGCGGCACAGCGGGCGGGGCGTACAGCGCGGACCGCATCGCGTCGGCGGTGGGAAAGCGCCACTGCGGGTCGCGCGCCATGGCTCGCTCGACCGTCGCCGTCAGGGCGGGGTCGACGTCGTGACGCAGGGTCCGCAGGGGCGGTGGCACCGTATCCATGATCGCGCGGGCCAGCGCGGCGATGTCTTCCTGCGGGAACGGCTTGTGTCCCGACAGCGCCTCGTAGCCGACCGCACCGACCGCGTAGAGATCGTCGGCGACCGAGGCAGGTTTGCCTGCTATCCGGTCGGGGCTCAGGTAGGCCATGGTGCCGACGATCTGGCCGGTCATCGTCGCGGGTGTGGCGGCGCTCTTCGCGATACCGAAGTCGGCGACCTTCACCCCGCCGGACGGCGTGAGCAGAATGTTGGCGGGTTTGATGTCGCGGTGCAGGATCCCGGCGGCATGCGCCGTGGTCAGTGCGGACAGGACGTCGTCGAGGACCGCGCGCACCCGCCCAGGGGGAAGTGGACCGCGCTCCAACTCGTCGGCCAGCGTCCGCCCCGACAGCCGCTCCATGACGATGAACGGCGCTCCCGCGTGCTCTCCGCTGTCGTGGACCGCGACGATGTGGGGGTGGTTCAGACCGGCGGCCGCGCGCGCCTCGATCTCGAAGCGGCGCCGACTGTCCGGTACCGCGCTGAATGCGGGATGGAGCAGCTTGACCGCGACCGGCCGGTCCAGTCTCCTGTCCCAGCCGTCGCGAACCTCGGCCATCCCGCCGCGGCCCAGAATTCCCCGCAATTCATAGCGGCCGCCAAGTAACTCCGGCGCCTGCACACCCCTACGTTAGCGGGCGGGCACCGTCGGCACCGCCGAGGTCCCCGGCCAGCAGCCCAGCGGGCTGATATTGCCCTCGCGAGCCGCGTCGAGGCATTTGCTGACCAGCACGTTCGGGCTGTCGGACACCGACCTCGCCAGGATCTCGTTGGCCCGCGCCTCGGCCTCCGCCGTCTTGGCCCGCTGCTCGGCAACCCTGGTGTTCGCCTTCTCCACGTTGAGCGCGTTGATGCGGCTCTGGGTGGCTTCGTCGT
>DATEIG010000688.1:0-4437 GCA_035279185.1 Mycobacterium sp. | reverse complement strand
TGTCACCCAGTCGTGCTGCAGCGACGGGTCCTGTGTCTACGCCTGTCCGGTGAACTGCATCCATCCGTCACCGGACGAGCCGGAGTTCGCGACGGCCGAGATGCTCTACATCGACCCGGTCGCCTGCGTGGACTGCGGTGCATGCGTGTCCGCGTGTCCGGTCGGGGCCATCGCTCCGCACACCAAGCTCGAGCCCGAGCAGCTGCCGTTCGTCGCGCTGAACGCCGCGTTCTACCCGGAGCTGCCCGAGGGGCAGAAGCTGCCCCCGACCTCGAAGTTGGCTCCGGTCATCGATGCGCCGAAAATCGATGCCCGCGAGGATCATCCGCTGACGGTAGCGATCGTCGGCTCCGGTCCGGCGGCCATGTACGCGGCTGACGAACTGCTCACCCAGAAGGGTGTGCGGGTCAACGTCTTCGAGAAGCTGCCGACGCCCTACGGGCTGGTGCGTGCGGGTGTCGCGCCCGATCATCAGAGCACCAAACGCGTCACGCGGCTGTTCGACAAGGTGACGAAGCTGCGCGGCTTCACGTTCTTCCTCAACGTGGACGTGGGGTCCGATCTCACCCATGAAGACCTGCTCGCCCACCATCACGCGGTGCTGTACGCGGTCGGTGCGCCGAACGACCGCAGGCTCGACATCGACGGGATCGACCTTGCCGGCACCGGCACGGCGACCGAGATCGTGGCGTGGTTCAACGGGCACCCCGACGTCACGGACCTCCCCGTCGATCTGTCCCACGAGCGCGTCGTCATCGTCGGCAACGGCAACGTCGCCTTCGACGTCGCGCGCATTCTGACGACCGATCCGGATGCGTTGGCGCGCACCGATATCGCCGACCACGCGCTGGCGGCGCTGCGGCAGTCGAAGGTCACCGAGGTGGTGATCGCCGCGCGCCGAGGGCCCGCGCAGTCGGCGTTCACCCTGCCCGAGCTCATCGGTCTGACCGCGAGCTGCGATGTCGTGCTCGACGCCGCCGATCACGAACTCGTGCTCGCCGACCTGGCGGGCGAGCAGGACCCGTTGACGCGTAACAAGCTAGAGATCCTCAGCAAGCTCGGCGACGCGTCCGTGCCTGCGACTCGTCCGCGGATAAGGCTCGCGTACCGCCTCACACCGGAGCGTGTTGTCGGCACCGACCGGGTGACCGGGATCGAGTTCACGGTGACCGGAACCGACGAAGCCCGCACGTTGGACACCGGGCTGGTGCTGACGTCAATCGGCTACCGCGGCAAGCCGATTCGCGATCTGCCGTTCGACGAATCCGCTGCCGTGGTACCGAACGACGGCGGCCGCGTCGTCGACCCGGGAACCGGCCTGCCGGTACGCGGAAGCTACGTGGCCGGCTGGATCAAGCGCGGACCCACCGGTTTCATCGGGACGAACAAGTCGTGCGCGTTGCAGACCGTGCAGAGCCTGGTCGACGACTACAACGCCGGACACCTGACCGGTCCGGTCGCCAGGCCCGCGGAGATGACCAAGCTGGTTCGGCAACGCTGCCCCGACCTGGTGGACGCGGCGGGTTGGCGGGCGATCGACGCGGCCGAGGTCGCGCGCGGCGGCGACGACCGGCCGCGCGACAAGTTCACCTCGGTCGCCGAGATGGTGGCCGTCGCAGCCACGGCGCCTCCGCCGTCGCTGCGTGAGCGCGTGCTCGCCGCGCTGCGCCGCTGACGCGGCGCTCGCTAGTGCTGGCCGACCGCCTGTTCGATCTCCTCCATGCTGACCTCGCGAACCGGCTGGCCCAGTGACCACTGGTGGCCGAACGGGTCCTGCAGTACGCCGTAGCGGTCACCCCAGAACTGGTCCTCGAGCGGCATGACGACGGTGGCGCCCGCATCGACGGCCTGCTGGAACTGCGTGTCCACGTCGGTGACGACCAGGTGGATGGTCACCGGGGAACCGCCGAGTGCCTTCGGCGTCATCGACTTGCCGCCACTCATCTCCGGAAAATCGTCGTTGAGCATGACCGTCGAGCCGTTGATGGCGAGCGCGGCGTGGATCAGCTTGCCGTCGGGGCCGGGCACCCTGCCGTGTTCGACGGCGCCGAACGCCTTGACGTAGAAGTCGATCGCGGCGGCGGCGTCGTCGACGACGAGGTGGGGCAGCACTGCGGGCTGAATTTCGATTGCCATGATGAGCTCCTCGATTGGGGGTGGTCATCACTATCGACCGCCCCACCGACAAGAACTCATCGGTCAGACGACGGAGAACCCCGGCGGCAACGGCTCCCGGCCGGTCAGCGACATCAGCAGGGTGTCGCCGCGGCCGGTCTCGACGGCGATCGCGGCGGCCAGCATCAGTGCGGTCTGCAGTACGTCGGCGGGCAGGTCGAACGCAAGCCCGGCGGCCCGTGCGATGTCCAGGCTGTGCACCGCGAGCTCGAACGTCCGCGTCGGCAGGTAGGTGTGCAGTCGGATGCCCATGCCGCCGATCACTTCGATGAGCGGGTCGCCCGCTGTGGCCAGGTCGGCCGTCACCTTGTCGATCAGGCCCTCGATGGTGCCGACGGGGTGGGCGCCGAGGTCGCGTCCCGCCTGACGTCCCCGCTCGGTGATCGCCTCGGCTCCGGCGTTCCGGATGTAGTCGGCCGTGTGGGCGTAGTACGCCTGCGGGGTGGCGACATCCTCGTGGTCGGCGGACGTCTGCAGGTACGTGCTCACGGTGA
Source organism: Mycobacterium sp. (assembly GCA_035279185.1). GTDB lineage: Bacteria > Actinomycetota > Actinomycetes > Mycobacteriales > Mycobacteriaceae > Mycobacterium. The sequence continues at coordinate 1,768 of DATEIG010000688.1, read as the reverse complement.
TCAGTGAGCGGGACGCGTGCCCCACCAGTGCCCGGAGGTCCCAGTCGCCGAGGCCCGGCCCGTCCCAGGCGTCGTCGGGGATGCGGCGCACCAGGTCGGCGAAGGCGCGCGCCGCCTCCAGGAACGCCGCGGAGGCGTCGAGCATCGCGGGTTCCGCCACCGCGATCAGCCCTTGGCGATCTCGTCCCAGCCCTCGACCGCCTCTGGGCTGCGGGGAGCGGGCCCGACATAGATGGCCGACGGGCGGACGAGCTTGCCGAGCCTCTTCTGCTCGAGGATGTGCGCGCACCAGCCTGCGGTGCGGCCGCAGGTGAACATCGCGGGCATCATGTTCGTCGGCACCTGGGCGAAGTCGAGGATCACCGCGGCCCAGAACTCCACGTTGGTCTCGATGGCGCGATCGGGGCGGCGCTCGCGCAACTCGGCCAGCGCGGCCTGTTCGAGTGCGGCGGCGACCTCGAAGCGCGGCGCCTCGAGCCGCTTGGCCGTCGCCCGGAGCACGCGGGCACGCGGGTCCTCGGCGCGGTACACCCGATGGCCGAAGCCCATCAGCTTTTCGTTGCGGTCCAGCACCCCGCGCACCACCGCGGAGGCGTCACCGGTGCGCTCGGCCTCCTCGATCATCGGCAGCACACGGGCAGGGGCGCCGCCGTGCAGCGGTCCGCTCATCGCGCCGATTGCGCCCGACAGTGCCGCGGCCACGTCCGCACCCGTCGACGCGATCACCCGTGCGGTGAAGGTCGACGCGTTCATCCCGTGCTCGGCCGCGGTGACCCAGTAGGCGTCGATGGCCTCGACGTGTCGCGGATCAGGCTCGCCTTGCCATCGGGTCATGAAACGCGCTGTCACCGTTGGACATTCGTCGATCCGGCGCTGCGAGACGGCGGGCTGGTAGATCCCCCTGGCGGACTGGGCGACATAGGAGAGCGCCATCACCGAGGCGCGGGCCAACTGGTCGCGGGCGGTGTCGTCGTCGATGTCGAGCAGCGGCTTGTAGCCCCAGATCGGCGCCAGCATCGCCAGCCCGGCCTGGACGTCGACGCGCACGTCGCCGCTGTGGATCGGCAGCGGGAACGGCTCGGCGGGCGGGAGGCCCCGGCCGAATCTGCCGTCGACCAGCAGACCCCACACGTCGCCGAAGGTGACCCGGCGGTTGACCAGGTCCTCGATGTCGACACCGCGGTATCGCAGTGCTCCGCCGTCCTTGTCGGGCTCGGCGATTTCGGTGGTGAAGGCCACGACGCCTTCGAGGCCAGGGACGAAATCCTCGCGCACGTGAGGAGCAGGGTCGGCACCAGCTACCGCAGTCATGCGCTGATTCTCGCACTCACTCAGGCCGGCCTTGCTACCGGTCGGTAACACGTCGCCGACCCGGTGGGGCGTAGCGTTGGCGCGGTGGCTAACGAGGACAACGAACGCCTTGCCGCGATGCGGGTCGAGTACGGTTCGGCCGAGAAGGACGGCAGTCCGGACCTCGACGCGGACTGGCTTGCCGACGGGTGGGTTGCGCTGCTGCGCAAGTGGTTAGCCGACGCCGAGAACGCGGGTGTCGCCGAACCGAACGCCATGGTGATCGGCACGGTCGACGCGCAGGGAAGGCCGGTGACCCGCACGGTGTTGTGCAAGAGCGTGGATGACGCCGGGATCACCTTCTTCACCAACTACGACTCCGCCAAGGGCACCGACATCGCCTCGACGCCGTACGTGTCGGCGACGTTCCCCTGGTTTCTGCTGGGCCGACAGGTGCACGTCCGCGGGCCGGTGACCG
>DATEIG010000687.1:0-3417 GCA_035279185.1 Mycobacterium sp. | reverse complement strand
ATGAGCTTGAAGACCTCGTCGCGGAACTCCGCGTCGGTGGGCCACGGCGGTGCGGTGTCCGCAGGCGTCTCGTAGCGGTCGATGCGCACCAGCCCCGAGTAGACCCGCGGGATCGGCCAGAACACCGTCGGCGACACCATGCCGTGCCTGCGCACCTTGCCGTAGAACCGGATCTTGGCGCTCGGCACGCCGTAGTCCTTGCCGCCCGGCTCGGCGGCCAGCCGCTCGGCCACTTCCGCCTGGACCATCACCATGACGGTGCGGATCGTCGGGAAGTCGGCGAGCAGATGCAGAAGCGCGGGTACCGCGACGTTGTACGGCAGGTTGGCGACGAGCGCGGTCGGCTGTTCGGGCAGGTCGGCCGGTTGCAGGTCCAGCACGTCGTGGTGCAGGACCGACAGGCGGTTGATCTCGCTGTGCGAGTGTTCGGCGACGGTGTGCGGCAGTTGGCCGGCCAGCACCGGGTCGATCTCGACGGCGGTGACCCGCGCGCCGCGATCGAGCAGTGCGAGCGTCAGCGACCCCAGGCCGGGTCCGACCTCGAGGACATGGTCCTGGCGGTTGATGCCGGAGGCGGAGACCACGCGGCGAACGGTGTTGGCGTCGTGGACGAAATTCTGGCCGAAGGACTTACGCGGCCGGAAATCGAGTTCTTTGGCGAGGTGCCGAATTTCGGTTCGGCCCAGCAATCGGATGGTCAGGACGCCCCCACTCTCCCGCTACAGACGGGCCACGCACCCCAACCTTGACGGGCTCGAGTGACCTCAGCAATCGCGATCTGTTCTTCACGTGTCGCCAAATCAGCCCTCGCAGCATACCTCAGACCACCCTGTCGCTCCCAGGTGTTTTGATCAAATTGAACGCCGCCGAAAAATCCGTTGCCGGTGTTGATCGCCCAGTTGCCACCTGCCTCACACTGGGAGAGTGCGTCCCAGGTGGCACCGTTGGTCACAGGCGGCACTTCCGTGCCCGGTTTCGCGCCGACCCTGAGCACTCCGTCGACGGCCGGTGTCACGATGACATTGGCTACTGGCAATCTGCCGGTCTCCACACCGTTCACCTTGGCGATGGCAAACGTGACGTCCTGGACGCCGGGCGTTCCCGGATTCTCGACGACCTGACGGCTCATGTTCATCGTCGGGTCTTCGATCCGCTGGTTGTTCGGCGGCAACGGTACGCGCTGGGTGACCTTCTCGATCCGGACACGCGTGACCTGGATCTGCATTCCTTCGACCACGGGAGCCGACGCGGCAGGCACCACCGAGTCGCTCTGGTCGAGTGGCGCACCGGCGGCAGCCAGCAGGTCACCGACATTCGGCGCGGCCATCCGCACGGTTCGGACCACGCCGCCGTCGTTGATCTGCACGTTCTTGGCGCTGACCACCGGCAACGACATCCCGCCGAGCGGGACGCGGCTGCCGCGGGACGCCGCTGCGGGCGCCTTGTCGGCCATGGCCAGCTGGGCAAGCGCCTCGTCGACGGTGGACGCGGTCGTCCACACCTCGCGGCTGCCCTGGCCGTCCTCCGAGATCTGCAGCGGGCGACTGCGCCGCAGCACGATCGTGTCGGACTGATGCACGGCCTGATCGCCGGCCGGGTAGAGATCGTCGCGGTCGCCGACGTCGTAGCCGTTCTCGGTGACCACGTCGATGACGCGCGATTTCATGGTCGCGACCGTCATCTCGGTGCCGTCGACGGTCAGCTTGACGGTCTTGTGGGCCGCCACCGCGAAGCCGCCGGCGAACGTGAGCGCCAGCAACGTCACGAAGACGAGCGCGCGCAGGTGCGGCGAGCGCGACTCATGGAGCTTGTTCAATGCATTCAAATCAGTGCTAATCCCCGACTCGGGCCCCGGTAGGTGTCAGTCCCCCGGACTGCGGTCACAAGACGGTAACGAACCGACGCAGCAACCGGCAACTCGGTCCTACTCACCGCTCGTTCACCGCGAAGCCGTAGATCCGCGCGGCGGTCGCCGACGTCTCCTCGGCGAGGTCCTCCGCGCGGCGATGAACGGTCTCGGCCAGCGCGCGCACGGTGTAGGGCAGGCAGTACGGCTCGTTGGGTGCGCCGCGGTACGGGTGCGGCGTCAGAAACGGCGCGTCGGTCTCGACCAGCAGCTGCCCGGGCGGGATGAGCGCGGCGGCTTCGTGCAGCGCCCGTGCGTTGCGGAAGCTGACTGTGCCCGACAGGCTCAGCACCCATCCGGCGTCGACGCACGTGCGCGCCATCTCGGCGTCCGACGAGAAGCAGTGGAAGATCACCGTCGGCGGGGCACCCTCGGCGCGCAGCACGTCGAGGACATCGGCGTCGGCGTCGCGGTTGTGGATCATCAGCGGCTTGCCCGTCCGCTTGGCCAGGTCGATGTGCCAGGCGAACGCCTCGCGCTGCTCGTCGTGCGTCGCGCAGCCCTCGAGCTTGCCGGGCCAGTAGTTGTCCATGCCCGTCTCGCCGATCGCCACGACGCGGGGAAGGCCCGCGAGCCGCTCGATGACCGTCTTCGCCTCGTCGCTGAGCGCGTTGGCGCGCGTGGGGTGCAGGGCCACGGCCGCGTAGACGCGCGGATCCCAGTCGGCGGCCTCGGCGGCCCAGCGGGCCGAATCGAGGTCGTCGGCGATGGTGACGACGGCCCGCACGCCGACCTCGGCGGCGCGGTCGCAGATCGCGCGGACGTCGTCGGCGCTTTCCGCGCCGCACGCGTCGAGGTGGGTGTGCGCGTCGACCAACGGCGCCAGCGGCTCGGGAGGCGGCGGCGCCGGACGGCTGGAACTCACCGCCACACCATAAGGTGAGTGGGAAATGAGCGAGCCGTACTACATAACGACAGCCATCGCCTACCCCAACGGCGACCCGCACATCGGCCATGCCTACGAATACATTGCGACGGATGCGGTCGCGCGGTTCAAGCGGCTGGACGGGTTCGACGTCCGCTACCTCACCGGCACTGACGTGCACGGGCTGAAGATGGCCGAGACCGCGGCCGCGCTGGGGATACCGACCGCGGAGCTCGCCAACCGCAACTCCGATGTGTTCCAGCGGCTGCAGGACAAGCTGAACATCTCCTACGACCGGTTCATCCGCACCTCGGACCCCGACCACTACGAGGCGTCCAAGGAGATCTGGCGCCGCATGAACGACGCCGGCGACATCTACCTCGACTCGTACAAGGGTTGGTATTCGATCCGCGACGAGCGGTTCTTCACCGAGGGCGAGACGACCGTCGGCGAGGACGGTGTGCGCATCGCCGTCGAGACCGGCGCTCCGGTGACGTGGACCGAGGAGCAGACATACTTCTTCCGGCTGTCGGCGTACGCCGAGCGGCTGCTCGCCCTCTATGAGGCCCATCCCGAGTTCATCGGGCCGGACGTCCGCCGCAATGAGGTGGTCAGCTTCGTCTCCGGCGGCCTGCGCGACCTGTCG
>DATEIG010000686.1:0-9003 GCA_035279185.1 Mycobacterium sp. | reverse complement strand
TCGTCCTTGTCGACGAGCACGTCGAGCGTGCCTTTCGCGACATCGAGGCGGATCTTGTCGCCGTCGCGAATGAACGCGATCGGCCCGCCGTCGACGGCCTCGGGCGCGATGTGGCCGACGCACAGCCCGGTGGTGCCGCCGGAGAACCGGCCGTCGGTCATCAACAGCACGTCCTTGCCGAGGCCCGCGCCCTTGATGGCGCCGGTGATCGCGAGCATCTCCCGCATACCCGGTCCGCCCTTCGGCCCCTCGTAGCGGATGACAACGACGTCGCCGTGCGTGATCGTGCCGTCCTCGAGCGCATCCAGTGCGGCCCGCTCACGCTCGAAAACCCTTGCGGTGCCCTCGAACACGTCGGAGTCGAAGCCCGCGGACTTCACCACCGCCCCCTCGGGCGCCAGCGACCCGTGCAGGATCGTGATGCCGCCGGTGGGATGGATCGGGTTGTTCATCGCCCGCAGCACCTTGCCGTCCGGGTCGGGCGGTTCGATGTGCGCGAGGTTCTCGGCCATGGTCCGGCCGGTGACGGTCAGGCAGTCGCCGTGCAGCAGACCGGCATCCAGCAGCGCCTTCATGACGACGGGCACGCCGCCGATCTCGTCGACGTGCTTCATCACGTGACGACCGAAGGGCTTGACGTCGGCGAGGTGCGGCACCTTCTGCCCGATACGGGTGAAGTCCTCGAGCCCCAACTTCACGTTGGCCTCCCAGGCGATGGCCAGCAGATGCAGCACCGCGTTGGTGGAGCCGCCGAACGCCATGACGACGGCGATCGCGTTCTCGAACGCCTCCTTGGTGAGGATGTCGCGGGCGGTGATGCCGCGCCGCAGCATGTCGACGACGGCCTCGCCCGACCTGCGCGCGTACTCCTCGCGCCGCTTGTCGATCGCCAGCGGCGACGCGCTGCCGGGCAGCGACAGGCCGAGCGCTTCTGCCGCCGACGCCATGGTGTTGGCGGTGTACATGCCGCCGCATGCCCCCTCGCCGGGACAGATGGCGCGCTCGATGACGTCGACGTCCTCACGCGACATCAGCCCGCGCGCACACGCCCCGACGGCCTCGAAGGCGTCGATGATCGTGACTTCCTTCTCGCTGCCGTCGCTGAGCTTGGCGACGCCGGGCATGATCGAGCCGTTGTAGAAGAAGACGCTGGCAAGGTCGAGTCGGGCGGCGGCCATCAGCATGCCCGGGATCGACTTGTCGCAGCCGGCCAGCAGCACCGTGCCGTCGAGGCGTTCTGCCTGCACGACGGTTTCGACGCTGTCGGCGATCACCTCGCGGGAAACGAGGGAGAAGTGCATGCCCTCGTGGCCCATCGAGATGCCGTCGGACACCGAGATCGTGCCGAACTCCAACGGATACCCGCCGGCTTCGTGCACACCGCCCTTCACCGACTGCGCCAACCGCGACAGCGACATGTTGCACGGGGTGATCTCGTTCCACGACGAGCCGACACCGATCTGAGGCTTCGCCCAGTCGTCGTCACCCATGCCTACTGCCCGCAACATCCCTCGGGCGGCGGTCTTCTCGAGGCCGTCGGTGACGTCGCGACTACGGGGCTTGATATCGATCGAATCAGAGGGCTCTGAGGGCATGACTGCCAGTATGCTCGCCTCGTTTCACCCGGCCAAACCAATATGCATACCCCCGCGGGGTACCGGTAAGCTGGAGTGATGACAGCCACCCACGGCTATACGTCCAACAAGGACAACTACGCCAAACGCCTCCGTCGAATCGAGGGCCAGGTGCGCGGGATCGCCAAGATGATCGACGAGGACAAGTACTGCATCGACGTCCTCACCCAGATCAGCGCCGTCAACAGCGCCCTGCAATCCGTCGCCCTCGGTCTGCTCGACGAGCACCTGGGCCACTGCGTGACGCAGGCGGTCGCCGAAGGCGGGGACGAGGCCGACGCCAAACTGGCCGAGGCATCCGCGGCGATCGCCCGCCTCGTTCGCTCCTAGGCGTTCTCGAGAGAGCGCTACCTCGGCAGCTACGGGCTTAGCGCGTCTTCGATCCGTTCGACCTTGGCCGTGATCTGCCCGGTGTGGCCGGGGCGGATGTCGGCCTTGAGCACCAGGCTCACCCGGGGTGACACCGCCGCGACCGCGTCGACCGCTTGCTTCACCACAGCCATCACCTCGTCCCACTCGCCCTCGATGTTGGTGAACATCGCGTTGGTCTCGTTCGGCAGACCCGAGTCGCGGACGACGCGGACCGCTTCTGCGACGGCGGCGCCGACGCTGTCCGATCCGCCGCCCGACGGCGCCACACTGAAGGCGACCAGCATCGACTACTGCTTCGTGTAGCCGGTCGGCCGGACCACGAGGATCACGCGGTCGGCCTTGTCCGGGGGCGGCTCGGTCAGCGGTCCGCTGTAGCGGTCGTTGAGCTCCATGTAGAACGCGCCCGTCGGATCCGGCTCGATCTCGTCGACCACGCCGCGCACCTCGAGATAGCGGTACGGGTTGTCGGGATCGATGATCGACATCGCGACGTTCGGGTTCGCCTCGATGTTGCGGTACTTCTGCCGCTTGGTCGTGTGCGTGAACCGCAGCCGCTCACCGTCCCACGCGAACCACATCGGGTTCACCTGCGGACTGCCGTCGGGTCTGGTCGTCGCCAGGTGCCCGTACACAGGCAGATCCAGCAGATGCGCGTAGCCCTCGGGTATGTCGGCCATGGTGTTCCTCCCGTTGCGGATACCGTGATGTAGCTCGATATGACCATCGTCAAACCCACCATCCCACCTAGCGCGTGGACACTCCGCATCGCCGTGCAACTGGCGGTGCTGGCCTCGGCCGCCTTCGTGTACGTCACCGCGGAGATGGTTCCGGTGGGCGCGCTGCCCGACATCGCGTCGGACCTGCGCGTCAGCGAGGCCGTCGTCGGCACCTTGCTCGCCAGCTACGCCCTCGTCGCCGCGGTGACCACCGTGCCGCTGGTGCGCTTGACCGCACACTGGCCGCGCCGCCGCACGCTGATGATCACTCTCGTGTGTCTGACTGTCTCGCAATTGATTTCGGCTGTGGCGCCGAACTTCGCGGTGCTCGCCGGCGGCCGCGTGCTGTGCGCGCTGACCCACGGCCTGATGTGGTCGGTGATCGCGCCGATCGGCGCGCGGCTGGTACCCGCAACCCACACCGGGCGCGCGACGACCGCGATCTACGCGGGCACGACGCTCGCGCTCGTCGTCGGCAATCCCCTCACCGCGGCGATGAGCGAGCTGTGGGGTTGGCGGCCGGCCGTCGTGGTGGTCACGGTCGCCGCGGCCGCCGTCACTGTCGCCGCCTGCGTGTCGCTGCCACCGATGGTCCTGTCGACCGCGGAGGTCGACACCGTGCACGGCCACGGCAGGCACCACCGGCACGGCAGGTTGATGACGCTGAGCCTCCTGACGCTCGTCGGCGTGACGGGCCACTTCATCTCCTACACGTTCATCGTGGTGATCATCCGCGACGTCGTCGGCGTGCACGGCCCGCATCTGGCATGGCTGCTCGCCGGCTTCGGCGTGGCGGGACTTCTGGGGATGGCGGTGATGGCCACGCCGTCGGACCGGCGCCCGAAGGCGTCGGTGATGGCGTGCCTGGCGGCTCTCGCGGTCGCGTTCTCGGCGCTGGCCGGCCTGGCCGCCGGACAGCTGACCGACGTCACGACCATTGCGGTCGGCGCAGCCGCGATCCTGGTGTGGGGAGCGGCGTCGACGGCTCTGCCGCCCATCCTGCAGGCGGCGGCCATGCGCACCGCCCCCGACGACCCCGACGGCGCCTCGGGTGTCTATGTCACGGCATTTCAGATCGGCATCATGGCCGGGTCCCTGCTCGGCGGGCTGTTCTACGAGCAGACAGGGCTGGCCGTGATGATCGGGGCGTCGGCGGCGCTGGTCACGGCGGCGCTGGTCGGCGTGGTGACCACCCGGAGCCTGTTCGCCGTCGTCGGAGTAACCAGCAGGAAGTAACGTTCGACACCTTCGGCCGATGAACGAAGCAGATCAGCGCCGTTTACCGGACAGCTGTCCGGCTCGGGGAGGCCCTCATCGGCGTTAGCCGGTCCAGACCCTGTGCGAGACTGGTCGAAGCTCTGACTGGAGGTGTACGCATGCCGCAGCGCATGATGCGGAAGCTCGTCACCGCGACGATCGCGGTTGGCCTGATCGGTGGTTCGGCGTTCGGCAGCCCGTTGGCGTTCGCAGATCCCGAGCCTGCCCCGGACCCGTTCGCACCGCCCCCAGGCCCGGCCCCCGCGGCCGAGGCGCCGGTGGACCCGGCTGCAGCGGTGGCACCTGCGCCCGCGCCGTTCGATCCGTTCGCGCCGCCGCCCCCTCCGGCGGATCCGCTCGCCGTTCCTCCGCCCGCGGCGCCCGGCGACCCGCTTGCGCCGCCGGCCGACCCGGCCGCACCCGCTGCCCCGGCCGACCCGTTCGCCAACCGGCCGACGAGCATCCCCGAGGGCACGCCCGCAGGCCAGAACCCGACGCCCTACACCGGCGACCCGGTGTTCCTGCCGCCGTCGTTCAACCCTGTCAACGGCTCCATGGTCGGCGTGGCCAAGCCGATCATCATCAACTTCCAGCGGCCGATCGCCGACCGCCCGATGGCCGAGCAGGCCATCCACATCTCGTCGAACCCGCCCGTGCCGGGCAAGTTCTACTGGATGAGCGACACCCAGGTGCGCTGGCGTCCGCTCGACTTCTGGCCCAAGGACACCACCGTCCTGATCGACGCCAGCGGCACCAAGTCGACCTTCCGCACCGGTGAGTCGCTCGTGGCCACCATCGACGACAAGACCCACCAGATGACCGTCACCCGCAACGGCAAGGTCGAGAAGACCTTCCCGGTGTCGATGGGCAAGCCCGACGGCAAGCACGAGACGAAGAACGGCACCTATTACGTGCTGGAGAAGTTCGCCGACATCGTGATGGACTCCGCCACCTACGGAGTGCCCAACACCTCGCCGGAGGGCTACAAGCTGAAGGTCCAGGACGCCGTCCGGATCGACAACAGCGGCATTTTCGTGCACAGCGCGCCGTGGTCGACCGGTGACCAGGGCAAGCGCAACGTCAGCCACGGCTGCATCAACCTCAGCCCGGCCAACGCCCAGTGGTTCTACGACAACTTCGGCAGCGGCGACCCGATCGTCATCAAGAACTCCGTCGGCACGTACAACCAGAACGACGGCGCGCAGGACTGGCAGATCTGACCCGTAGCGTTGCGGCCTTGACCTGACCGAGATCAGGATGGGTTATGGCCCATCGGCCGCGCGTCGGCGCCGTGATCATCCTGGTGATCGTGGCCGCCGTCGCGCTGCGCGGATACATACCGGGCGCCGAGTCGCCGGCGCCGGAGCGCCAGACGACCGGTTTCGGCAGTCTGTTCGCGGTCATCGCGATGCTCGCGGTGTCGCTGGCGATCATCGTGATCGCGATCGTCACGCAGTCACGCAACCGGCCCCTGTCCCACGGAGCCGGCGAGCTTCCTCGTGAGCGGGCGGGCGACAAGCGTCCGCTGACCTGGCGGATGGTGCTCGTCGCCGTCGCGGTGGTCGTCGCGTGGCTGGTGCTCTTCGCGCTGCTGTCGCGCATCGACGGGCAGCTGGGTGTCGACGCCCCGCCGCCCGATACCGGGACCCCACCGCCGGGGACGACGGCGCCTGCCGCCGAACCTCCTGATGTGGCGCAGCCGTCGTCCACCGTCTTCTCGATCCTGGCCGCGGCGACGGTGCTGTTGATGGTGGTGGTGTTCGTCGGCGCGGCGATCGCGGGCCGCAGACAGCGAAGACGAGCGGCGCCGGCAACCGTCCTCAGCGACGAAAGTCCAGCGGTGGCAACGGGATCGGCGCCCGATCCGCTGGCGCGGGCGGCCGAGGTGGGCCTCGCCGAAGCGGGCGACCTGAGCCGCGAACCACGCGAGGCGATCATCGCGTGCTATGCCGCGATGGAGCGCGAGCTCGAGAACTCACCCGATGTCGTCCCCCGTGAGTCCGATACGCCCACAGAAGTTTTGGCGCGGGCCGTCGAACACCGAGCGCTGCGCGCCGACAGCGCAACCGAACTCGTCGAACTCTTCGAGGAGGCGCGTTTCAGCCCGCACGTGATGACCGAGGAGCACCGCGAGGCTGCGGTGCGGGTGCTTCGCCTCGTGCTCGCCGAGCTCAGGAGCGTCGCATGACAGGGAAGAAGTTGATCGCTGCGGGGCTGTGCCTGGTGGTCGGTGTGCAGATACTGGCGATGATGGCGCCCGACCGGCGGTTTGTGCTGGTCATCGTCGGGGTAGCCGTGGCCGTGTGCCTGCTGGCGCTGCGCTGGTATCTGGCGCGCGGAGCCGCCGACGAATCCGCGCCGGCCCGGGTGAACGATGCCGAGGAATCGTTGCGGCGGTGGCTGTCTCGCACCGAGACGCTGATCTCGTGGTCGGAGTCGACCCGGTCGGACTGGGATCGGCATCTGCGCCCGATGCTGGCGCGGCAGTACGGCATCGCCACCGGCCAGAAGCAGAACAAGGACCGGGACGGGTTCCAGGCCACCGGACGCATGCTGTTCGGTGACGAGCTGTGGGCGTGGGTCGACCCCGAGAACGTCGCTCGCACCAACCAGCATGTACCCGGCCCCGGCCGCGGTGCGCTCGACGAGATCCTCCGGAGGTTGGAAGTCCTATGACCGGTATGTCTCTGCCCGCGGCGACGACCACGGCGAACTGCGAAGCCGTGCTCGACGAGATCGGCAAGGTCGTGGTGGGCAAGCGGTGGGCGCTGAACCTGATCCTGACATCGGTGCTTGCGCGGGGACACGTGCTGATCGAGGACCTCCCCGGCCTGGGGAAGACACTGATCGCACGGTCATTCGCGGCGGCCCTCGGCCTGCAGTTCACCCGCGTCCAGTTCACCCCAGACCTTCTGCCCGCCGACCTGCTCGGCTCGACGGTCTACGACATGCAGTCCGGCCGTTTCGAGTTCCGGTCCGGCCCGATCTTCACCAATCTGCTTCTCGCAGACGAGATCAACAGGACACCGCCCAAGACCCAGGCGGCGCTGCTCGAGGCGATGGCCGAAGGCCAGGTGAGCATCGACGGCGTCACCCATGCGCTGCCCGACCCGTTCATCGTGTTGGCCACCGACAACCCGATCGAGTACGAGGGCACCTATCCACTGCCCGAGGCGCAACTGGATCGGTTCGCGATCAGGCTCGAACTGCGGTACCTCTCCGAAGACGAGGAGGCCTCGATGCTGCGCCGCCGCCTGGAGCGCGGCTCGGTGGAGCCGACGGTGAGTCAGGTTGTCGACGCCCATGATCTGGTCGCGATGCGTGAGTCGGTCGAGCAGGTCACCGTGCACGACGACATGCTGGCGTACGTCGTATCGCTGGCCAACGCGACGCGGCAGCATCCTCAGGTCGCCGTCGGCGCGAGCCCCCGCGCCGAACTCGACCTCGTCCAGCACGCCCGCGCGCGTGCCCTTCTGCTCGGCCGCGACTACGTGATACCCGAAGACGTGAAATCCCTTGCCATCCCGACGATGGCGCACCGGATCAGCCTCAAGCCCGAGATGTGGGTGCGTCGCGTGCACGGTGCCGACGTCGTCGAGGAACTGCTGCGGCGACTGCCCGTGCCGCGGGCCCGCGGATGACTGCCGATCTGCGCCGCACCGAGCCTGAGCTGCGTTGGCGCGCGTCGCCTTTGACAGGTGCGATCGCCACCTGCGCCGGCGTTGTCCTGGCCGCGGCGCTGATCGGGTCTTACTGGCAGCTGATCGCGTTCGTCGCGCCGCTGCTCGGTGTCCTGTGTGCCGTCGGGTGGCAGCGCACCGTGCCGAAGGTGTTCGTGTACGCCGAACCGGGCCTGCAGCGGTGCTTCGAAGGCGAGCAGACGCACGTCACCCTGTGGGCGGCCGCGGAGCCGGCCGACATCGCAGTCAGGCTTGCACTCACCGGCGTGGACGGAATGGCGCTCGAGGCCACCGACGCCGGCGACGGCAGGCAGACGGTCACCGTCTCAGCCGACCGCTGGGGTCGCTACCCGATTCGCGCGACGGTCAGGGTGGTCGCGCCCGGCGGGCTGTTGTCGGGCACCGCAACCGTCGACGCGAGCGACGTGTTCGTATTTCCCGTCGCTCCACCGCAATCCACGATGATCCCCAAAACGGAACTGCTCGACCGGCTGGGCACCCACCTGACCCGGCACATCGGGCCCGGCGTCGAGTACGCCGACATCCGCCCGTACGTGCCCGGTGACCAGTTGCGCACCGTGAACTGGCCGGTGAGTGCGCGGCGCGGCAGCCTGCACATCACCCAGCGGCTCACCGACCGGGCCGCCGACGTCGTCGTGCTCATCGACATGTATGCCCAACCGCCCGGCCCGGCGACCGAGGCGACGGAGCGCGCACTGCGGGGTGCGGTGCAGGTGGTGCAGAGCGCGCTGCGCAGCGGTGACCGTGCAGGCATCGTCACGCTGGGTGGCGGCAGACCCCGTTGGCTGGGCGCCGACATCGGCAGGCGACAGTTCTACCGGGTGCTGGATACGCTGCTCGGGGCGGGCGACGAATACGAGAGCAGCACTGGCACATTGGCGCCGCGTGCCGCGCTACCGCCCGGCGCGATCGTCGTCGCCTTCTCGACGATGCTCGACACCGAGTTCGCGCTGTCGCTGATCGATCTGCGCAGGCGCGGGCACACCGTGGTGGCCGTCGATGTGTTGGAGGGCGCGCCGTTCGGGACTGCGGCCGCGCACGCGAGGAGCGGAAAGACATACGATCCGCTGTTCACCCGGATGTGGAGCATGCAGAGGTCGTTCATGTATCGCGACATGGGGACCGTGGGTGTCGACATCGTGTCGTGGCCGGGGCAGAACACTCTCGACCAGGCGATGAAGTTGGTGCCGGAGCACCGGCGGCCGGTGCGGGGGCGGCGATGAATGCACTCCGAAGGGCTCATCTGCTGTCCACAATGTTCGGGTTGGTGATGGTCGCCGCGGCGGGACTCCAAACGGTCGGGGCGGCAACGGTTCTCGCGAT
>DATEIG010000685.1:0-17447 GCA_035279185.1 Mycobacterium sp. | reverse complement strand
ATCACCGTGTCTGCGCCCAACTCCTCGGCGAGCGCCGCGGAATGGCCGTGCGGTAAGGCGAGGAATACCACGTCATGTCCGGCCAGCACGCCTGCGTCGGTGGACTCCAGCACCCGGCCGCCCAACGGCAGCAGATGGGGGTGGTGTTCCGCGACGGTGGTGCCCGCGCTCGCCGCCGCCGTCAGTGCGCCGATCGTCAGCCGCCCGTCGGCGTGAGCAGGATGGCCGAGAAGCAGCCGCAGGATCTCCCCGCCGGCATATCCGCTGGCACCGGCCACGGCCACAGATGTCATGACTGAGATTTTGCATGTTTATACATCTTGTTGCAAATCAATAATGAACGCGACGTATATTCGGGCGAGTGGGCACCCCCGACCTGACCTCGTCAACCGGGGGCCGGGTCGGCGTCATCGGCGGGGGCATCATCGGCGCCGCGGTCGCCCGCGAGATTGTCCGGCGCCGCCCCGATGCCGAGGTCACGGTATTCGAGAAAGAGGATCGCCTCGCATCGCACCAGACCGGACGGAACAGCGGTGTGGTTCACGCGGGCCTTTACTACGAGCCCGGCTCCCACAAGGCGGTGCTCTGCCGTCGCGGCGTCGGTCTTCTCGAGCAGTTCTGCACCGAGCACGACATCCCACGGATCGCCTGCGGCAAGGTTCTGGTCGCCCTCGACGAGGCCGAACGCGCCCGGCTGATCTCCATCGAGGCGCGCGCGCTGGCCAACGGCGTCCCGGGTGTGCGGATCATCGGGCCCGACGAACTGCGCGAACTCGAGCCGCATGTCCGCGGCATCGCGGCGCTGCACTCGCCGTCGACCTCGATCGTGAACTTCGCCGAGGTGGCGCGCGCGCTGGCCGAGGACGCGCAAAACGCGGGCGCGAAGGTTCTCCTCGGTCACGAAGTGGTCGCGATGACCACGACCCGTACCGAAGTCGTGGTGACCGCGCGGAACGCAGAGGGGTCGAGCGAGACGGCGTTCGATCAGCTCGTGGTCTGCGGCGGCCTGCAGAGCGACCGGCTGGCCGAGTTGGCCGGCGACGATCCCGACCCGGTGATCATGCCGTTCCGCGGCGAGTACTACGCGCTCAAACCCGAACGCCGCACCCTGGTCAACGGTTTGGTGTATCCGGTGCCCGATCCGCGCTACCCGTTCCTCGGGGTGCACCTCACGCCGCGCGTCGACGGGGAGGTCCTCATCGGCCCCAACGCCGTCCTCGCCTTGGCCCGCGAGGGCTACACGTGGGGCACGGTGTCGCTCGCAGACATGGCCGACGTTGCCCGCAGCCCGGCGTTCTGGCGTTTTGCGCGCCGGCACTGGCGGACGGGAGTCAGCGAGATGCGCGGATCGCTGAGCAGGCGACGGTTCATCGCCGCCGCCCGCGCATACGTGCCGGAACTCGGCGACGACGACGTCGTTCCCGGTGTCGCAGGCATTCGCGCGCAGGCACTCGATTCCGACGGCGGGCTCGTCGACGATTTCCGGATCAGCATTCGCGACCGTGTCGTCCTCGTCCGCAACGCCCCGTCACCGGCGGCCACGTCCTCGCTGGCCATTGCCGAGCACATCGTCACGACGATGGAGCGCCGCGGGGCGGCTCGGTGACTGCGCCTCTGTCGGCGGGTCTGTGGGCCGTTCTGGCCACGCCTTTCGACGACGGTCTCGCGGTGGACCTCGACTCGCTGCGTAATGAGGTGGCCTCGTTTACCGCCGACGGCGCGGACGGGCTCGTGGCGCTCGGGGTGTTCGGCGAGGCGGCTTCCTTGGACCCCGACGAGGCCAACCGGGTCGCGCAGACCGTCGCGTCGGCGACCGATCTACCGTTCGTGCTCGGCCTGTCCGAGCGTGAGCCCGGCGCTGTCGTCGCGCAGGCACAGCGCTTACTCGCAGCCGTGCCGCGGCCTCCGGTCGCCCTGATGGCCCAGATCGGCGACCAGGATCCGGCGGCCGCCGCCGACTCCCTCGAGCGGCTTCACGAGGCGACCGGTGTCGGCATCCTCATCCAGGACTACCCGGTGGTCTCCGGCGTCGCCGTCACCGACGACCAGGTGGTCGACATCGTCGCCGCCTGCCCGTTCGCGGTGGGCGTGAAATCGGAGACGCCACCGACATCGGTCGCTGTCGCGCACCTGGCGTCGCGACTCGACGTGCCGGTCTTCGGCGGCCTCGGCGGCGTCGGTCTGCTCGACGAACTCGCTGCGGGATCGGCCGGGGCGATGACGGGTTTCAGCCATCCGGCCGCGTTGGCGGCTGTCCTGCAGGCGCATCGTGACGGCGGTTTTCCCGCGGCTCGCGACGCGTGGGCGCCGTGGCTGCCGCTGGCCAACTTCGAGGGGCAGCTTCGGGTCGGTCTGTCGATCCGCAAGGAGGTGCTGCGTCGACGGGGGGTGCTCGCCACCGGGCGGGTGCGTCCTCCTGCGCTGCACTTGCCGCAACCACTGATCCCGTTGTTGGAGAAGCACCTCGCGACTCTGCCTGCCACCGCAACCGATTGAGGAGTTTGGTCATGGATCTCGGCATCACCGGACGAACGGCACTCGTGCTCGGCGCGAGCGGCGGCCTCGGCAGCGCGATCGCGGTGCGTCTCGCCGAAGAGGGCGCGAACGTGGCGGCGGCCGGACGCTCGACCGACAAGCTCGCCGAAACCGTGGAGCGCATCGAAGCGGTGGGCGCCCAGGCGCTGCCGCTGCCATGGGACCTGGCCGACATCGACTCCGTCGACGCGCATGTCTCGGAGATCGAGAAGTCTCTCGGGCCGGTGGACATCCTGGTGAACAACACCGGCGGCCCGCCGCCGACGCCCGCCGCTGGCCAGGACCCCGCCACCTGGCGTGCGAGCTTCGAGCAGATGATCCTGCCGGTCATCGTGATCACCGACCGGGTGCTGCCGGGGATGCGCGAGCGCGGCTGGGGGCGCATCCTCACATCGACGTCGGGCGGTGCGCTCAGCCCCATCCCGAACCTCGCGATCTCGAACACGCTGCGCGCCAGTTTGCACACGTGGTCCAAGACGCTCGCCGACGAGGTGGGCCGCGACGGCGTCACGGTGAACGTCATCGTGCCCGGCCGGATCGCCACCGCGAGAACGCGATTCCTCGACGAACGCAGGGCGGAGCGCGACGGCGTGAGTCCCGACGACGCGATGGCCGCCAGCGCGGCGACGATGGCGCTCGGCCGCTACGGGCGACCCGAGGAGTACGCCGACGTGGCCGCGTTCCTGTGCAGCGAACGGGCGTCGTACGTGACCGGGTCGGTGATCCGCGTCGACGGCGGTCAGCTCAAGAGCGCCGGGTAGGTCGGCGTGCGCCTCCGGACGCTGAGATCTGACGGCGCGGCGTACGTCGCACTGCCCGACGGCAGGCTCGCCCGTGTCGACCGGATCCTCGGCGGTGGGCCACCGGATCTGCTGGGAATCCTGGTGGCCGGGTCACTCAACGGGCTCGCCCAGGCGGTCTCGGCCGGCGTCTCCGACACCGCCTGCGTCGACCCCGATTCACCTGTCGCGGCGCCGTGGACGAGGCCGCGCAAGATCCTGGGCATCGGCCTGAACTACGGCGCGCACGCGGGCGATCTCGGTGAGCAGGCCCCGCGCACCTCCCCTGCGTCGTTCCTCAAGGGTGACCACACCATCGTCGGGCCCGGCCAGCCGATCGTGGTGCCGCCCGACATAGGCCGCGTCACCGCGGAAGCCGAGTTGGGTCTCGTCATCGGCCGCACCTGCTATCGGGTGGGCGTCGACGAGGCGATGTCGTATGTCGCGGGCGTCGTGCCCGTTCTCGACCAGACCGCGGAGGCGGTTCTTCTGGAGAACCCGCGCTACCTCACCCGCGTGAAGAACTACCCGACCTTCTTCTCGTTCGGTCCGGATCTGATCACGATCGACGAGGTGTTGTCGGCAGGTCCGCTTGCGCGGCTGCGGGTCGCGACACTGCACAACGGCGCGGTGCACCGCGACGACACCGTTGCGGGCATGACCTTCTCACCCGCGGAGCTGCTGAGCTTCCACAGTCACGTGATGCCGTTCTACCCCGGCGACATCCTCTCGACTGGAACTCCGGGAGCGGTGCCGATCGTGCCCGGTGACGTCGTCGGGTGTGAACTGGGGCACGGATTGGCGTTGCTCACCAATCCCGTTGTGTGACAACCGGTTCAGCGTCGCTGCTGAGCGCCGACCCGCTGTGCGGCGTTCTCGACGGCGGCGTCGCGCGCGGCGCTGGCCTCGTCCTCGGTGAGGGTGCGGTCCGTCGCGCGGAAGCGCAGCGCGAAGGCCAGGGACTTGCGGCCCTCGCCGATCTGCGGACCGGTGTAGACGTCGAACAGCCGCACGTCCTCGAGCAGTTCCCCCGCGCCCTCGCGCACTGCGTCGATGACGCTCTGTGCCGCGACTTCCTCTCCGACGATGAGCGCGACGTCCTGGAACACCGCCGGGAACGGCGACACCGCGGGTGCGGGCAGAACCTCGACGAGCGGAATGGCGTCGAGATTCAACTCGGCCGCGCAGGTCCCCTTCGGCAGCCCCGACCGTTCGATCACGGCCGGGTGCAGCTGACCCGCATAGCCGACGTGCGTGTCGCCGACGAGCACTTCGGCGCATCGGCCCGGATGCCACGGCAACTGCTGCGCCGCGCGCAGGGTCAGTTCGACTCCCGCTGCCCGCCCGACGATGCGCACCGCCTCGAACGCGTCGGCGGGGTGCACCGGGCGTCCCGGTCCCCACGGGCCCGCGGGTTCGCGCAGCCCGGCCAGCACGAGGCCGACGTGCTCCGGCTGGTTCGGCAGCGAGGCGTCGAGCGTCGCGATCTCGTCGTCGCTCGGTCTGCGGTCGGTTGGGATCAAGTCGACCGCGCGGGTCTGCGAGGTCGGCTCGACCACCTGCTCGATCGCGAACAGCGCAGCATCGACGGCGCCGCGGGAAACGTTGCGGCTCAACGATTCCAACAGGCCCGGCAGCAGAGTCGTGGCCAATTCGGGCCGGTCTGCTTCCAGCGGGTTGAGCACCTTGCTGGCCGTTCGGCGGGGATCATCCGGCGGTAGGCCCCATTGATCGAAGACCCCCGCGGGTAGGAACGGCGTCGGGAGGATCTCGACATAGCCGTTGAGCGCCAACGCCTTTCCGACCGCCCGGCGACGTTTCTGCACCGGGGTCAGACCGCGTCCGGCGGGCGCCTGCGGCAGCACCGACGGGATGGCTTCGAGCCCCTCCAGCCGCAGGACCTCCTCGACGAGGTCGGCGGGCTGCTTGAGGTCGGGTCGCCAACTCGGCGGTGTGGCCGTCACCTGTGCGCCGTCGACGGCCACCTCGGCGCCGATCTGGGTGAGCCTGCGCTCGGTGGTGCCCTCGGGGTAGTCGACACCCGCGGTGCGGGCTGGCAGATCGACGGGCATGCTGACTGCGGGAGGCGACCAGTTGTCGCGCGGCGGGTCGCCGCGCCAGTCGGTGAGCTTGGGTTCCACTGTGCCACCGGCGATCTCGGCGAGCAGCGCAGCGCACCTGTCCAGCGCCGCGACCGAGATCGCGGGGTCCACGCTGCGCTCGTAGCGGCGGGCGGCCTCGCTGGGCAGATGCAGCCGCCGCAGCGTCCGCGATACCGCGGCCGGATCCCAGACGGCGGCCTCCAGTAGCACATCGGTGGTGGTGTCGCGCACTTCGGTGGTGCCTGCGCCCATGACACCGCCGATTGCCGCGGTCGCCACGTCGTCGACGATGAGGACGTCGGCGCTGTCGAGTTTGCGCTCGATGTCGTCGAGGGTGACCACGGTCTCGCCCGGCTCGGCGAAGCGAACCCGGAAGCCACCGGTGATGAGGCTGCGGTCATGGGCGTGCATCGGGTGGCCCAGTTCGAGCATCACGTAGTTCGTCACGTCGACAGCGGGTGAGATCGCCCGAATCCCGCTGAGCAGCAACCGCCTCTGCAGCCACCACGGCGACACCGCCGCAGGGTCGATCCCGGTCACCGGGCGCAGCCCGAAGCGCAGCACGCCCGTTCCGGGGTCGATGGTGACCGGCAGCGCCTCGCCGTCGACGGGAAGCGGCGCGATGTCGGCGGGGTCGGCGTAGTCGAGGTCGTAGGCGTTGGCGATCTCACGGGCCATCCCGCGGATGGACAGGCAGTAGCCGCGGTCGGGAGTGATCGCGAGATGGAACACCGTGTCGTCGAGCCCGAGCACATCGGCTGCGGGCGCGCCGGGCTCGGCGGTCCCCGGCGGCAGGACGAGGATGCCGGAGTGGTCGGTCCCGAGGTTCAGCTCGGCCGTCGAGCAGATCATGCCGTCGGACGTGCGACCGTAGGTCTTGCGCGCGGTGATGGTGAAGTCACCGGGCAGTGTGGTGCCGGGGAGCGCGACGACGACCAGGTCCCCGACGGCGAAGTTGGTTGCGCCGCAGACGATGTCGCGGGGCTGCGCCTCACCGACGTCCACCTTGACGGCACGGATCGGCTTCTTGAACTCGGTGAGCTCTTCGATCTCGAGCACGCGGCCGACCGTCAGGGGGCCGCTGACAGGGCCGACCGGAATGATCTCCTCGACCTCGTGTCCGATGCGGATCAGTGTCTGTTCGAGTTCGTCGACGGGAGCGTCCCAGCCGGGCGCGCCGGCCTGGACGACGTCCCGCAGCCAGCTGTAGGGAAGTCGCATCAGGCGCCGACCCCGAATGGCAGAGAGAACCGAATGTCGCCTTCGACCATGTCACGCATGTCGGGGATGCCGTTGCGGAACTGCAGTGTGCGCTCCAGTCCCATGCCGAACGCGAAGCCCGAGTACACCTCCGGGTCGATACCGCAGGCGCGTAACACATTCGGGTTGACCATGCCGCAGCCCCCCCACTCGACGTAGCCCGGGCCACCCTTCTTGTTCTCGAACCAGACGTCGACCTCGGCGGACGGTTCGGTGAACGGGAAGAAGTGAGGTCGGAATCGGGTGCGCCCCTGCGGACCGAACTCCGATCGGGCGAACGCGTCGAGGGTGCCGCGCAGGTGCGCCATGGTCAGGCCCTTGTCCACGGCGAGGCCCTCGACCTGGTGGAAGACCGGCGTGTGGGTGGCGTCCAGTTCGTCGGTGCGGAACGTTCGGCCGATGGAGATGATGTAGACCGGCAGGTCGCGTTCGAGCAGCGCGCGAATCTGTACCGGCGAGGTGTGGGTGCGCAGCACCTGCCGAGACCCGTCGGGTGCGACGTAGAAGGTGTCCTGCTCGCTGCGGGCCGGATGGTCGGGCGGGAAGTTGAGCGCGTCGAAGTTGAACTGCTCGGTCTCGACTTCAGGACCCTCGGCGAGTTCCCAACCCATCGCGACAAAGGTGTCGGCGATGTGCTCGGCCAGGATGGTGATCGGGTGACGGGCGCCGATCGGCTGGCGGGTGGACGGCAGCGTCACGTCGATGCTCTCGGCGACCAGCACGGCCGCGTCCCGCTCCGCCCGAAGCACCGCGAGGCGGTCGTCGAAGCTGCGCTGCGCCTCGGAGCGAACGGCGTTCACCCGCTTGCCCGCGTCGGCGCGATCGGACTTGGGCAACGATGCGAGCGCCTGGCGGGCGAGCGCGAGCGGCGACCGGTCCCCCAGTTGCTCGGTCTTGGCGCGCGCGAGCGCGTCGAGGTCACCGGCGTGCTCGAAGGCATCGCGGGCCGCACCGACCAGTTTGGCCAGTGCGTCCTCGGACAGGTCTATGGGCTGCTCAGCCACCCGGCGATCATAGGTGATCGTCGGATGAGAGCAGCGTCACGCGACGCCCGGTGACAACGCGCACGCTGTGCCCGCGGGTTGCGGTGTCTTCTCGCGCGCTCGCCGACGCCCCACCAGGCCCTCGGCCAGCGCGGCGCCGAGCAGACCGGTGACCGTGGCGAGGATGAGCGTCATGCCGCTGCCCGCCAGCATCAGGAAGCCGAATCCCGCTCCGGCGCCGAGCAGTACAAAGCGCAGCGGCGTCCAGCGGGCTGGATCGCCGAAGCGGGTCGCAACCGCCATTCCGAGCATCAGCGCGGCGGCGTGGCCCGCGGCGGTGAAATCCTCTCCGAGGACCACCACCGCCACAGCTACGGTCACCCACCAGCCGGTCCAGGCAGGCCGCCACCGGCGGGGAATGGCGGCCGTCAGCGATCCGAGCACGGCAGACGCGCCATAGCTCATCCCGACATCGGTAGCCCGTGTGATGTCCGTCGACAGCCAACCCGACTCGACGGCGGCGGTGAGCCCCACCGCCACGAGAAGCGTCGCACCGACGTGCCCGACCGCGAAAGCCACCACGAGGCGGCGACTGCGCCACATCAGTTCCGCGATGGCAAGAAGGCACACGAGCCCCGGTAACCACATGTAGATCGGTCCGGCGTCGACGACGAATGCGCTGACGAACAGGGTCCCGACGTGACCGTGGCTGAGGTTGTGCAGGTTCGTGCTGGCGTGGCTGACGATGCGGCCCTGCGTCCGTGGATCGAGCGCCATCAGCACGGTGGTCACACCCGCGAGCACCGCCGCGTAGGCGACGGTGACACGGATCCGGGCCGGCGCCCGCAGCAAACCGAACAACATCACCGACCACTATGCGTCGGTCAGGTCGCCGTTCTCCTCGTCCTCGCCTGGCAACTCTCTGCGAGTTCTGACCCGGTACATCGCCAGGTCGGCGGGCACGCCGTCCTGCTTGGCAGAGAAGACCTGCTTGCGGATCCGCTTGGCGGACAGGCCGAGCGCCTCGAAGTCCTCGGCGGGGATCCGATCCATCGTCGACTGCGACACGATCAAGCCCCCACGTGCCGCGCGCTCCATCACGCGGGCGGCGATGTTGACATCGACGCCGAGCCAGTCCGAGCCGATCCGCTGCGGCCTGCCGGTGTGGACGCCGGCCCGCATCCTCGGCGTATATCCACCGACCTCAACATCTCTCACCGCGTCGAGGCTGCTGCGGACGGCCCGCACGGCCGTCGCCGGGTCGGCGAAGACCGCCATCGTGCCGTCGCCCATCCGCTTGACGATGTGGCCGCCTGCCTCCAGAAGCGGCGGCTCGACCACCTGCGCGACCCGCCGCAGCAGCTTGAGCGTGGCGTCGTCGCCCGCCTTCAACGCCCAGGCCGAGAAGCCGACCAGGTCGGTGAACACCAGAGTCACTTCGCGGTTGGCGGGCTTACCCGAGACGCGTTCGGTCAGCGCCTGCCACAGCTGCAGCCCGGCCAAACTCACCTCCCGCGATGCGACATCACGTTCGAGCAACCGATCCGCTGCGCGGGCGGCGGCACTCGGCCCTCCAACGCCCGCAGCCGACAACGGATCCCCGAAATCCGGGTCCCCGGGTAGCGACCTGCGGGCACGCCGCAGAAACGCGACGATGCCCGGATTGTGGTTGGTGTTCCGCAGCCATCCCCGCGGTCCGGATGACGTGCCGGATCGTTCATCGAACGATTCGACATTCATTGCGCAAGGTTAAATGCCCGCTCTTTCGGCGGGCAAACACGCTCGCGACGCGCCCCGAAATCGTGGACAACGTGCGTTGTCAAGCTTATCTTGAGACTGTGACGGCCAGCTCCACGACACAGCGGAACACCCCGGCCGATCCCCTTGGCCCGGAGTCGCTGACCTGGAAATACTTCGGCGATCTCCGCACCGGGATGATGGGCGTCTGGATCGGAGCGCTGCAGAACATGTACCCCGAACTCGGCGCAGGCGTCGAGGAACACTCGATCCTCCTGCGGGAGCCGCTGCAGCGGGTGGCGCGCTCGGTCTACCCGATCATGGGCGTCGTCTACGACGGCCAGAGAGCAGCGAGCACCGGCAGGCAGATCACGGGGTTCCACTCGACGATCAAGGGCGTCGACTCCGAGGGGCGCCGCTACCACGCGCTCAACCCCGAGACCTTCTACTGGGCGCACGCCACTTTCTTCATGCTGGTTATCAAGACCGCCGAATACTTCTGCGGCGGCCTCACGGAGGCCGACAAGCGCCAACTCTTCGACGAGCACGTGCAGTGGTACGCCCAGTACGGCATGAGCATGCGGCCGGTGCCCAAGTCGTGGGAGGAGTTCTGCGACTACTGGGACCGTGTGTGCAGCGACGAACTCGAGATCAACCGCGCGACGCTCGACATCTTCTCCATCAAGATCCCCAAGCCCTGGTTCGTGCTCATGCCGACCCCGGTGTGGGATCAGCTGTTCCGGCCGATGGTGGCGGGCCAGCGCTGGATCGCCGCCGGCCTGTTCGATCCGGTGGTGCGGGAAAAGGCGGGCATGCGATGGACACCTGGCGACGAGGTGCTTCTCCGGCTGTTCGGAAAGCTGGTCGAGATGGCTTTCGTGGTCGTGCCCGACGAGATCAGGCTGCACCCGCGTGCCCTCGCCGCCTATCGGCGCGCGTCGGGCCGGATACCCGAGGACGCGCCACTGGTCGAAGCGCCCGCGTTCATGGCACCGCCGCGCGACCGACGGGATCTGCCGATGCACTACGTCCCGCGGCGCAAGACACTGCTCGACCGCGCGGGCTCGCTGGTGCACACGACGTTCTCGCTCGCGGGCCTACGCCCGGCCCGTGGCCGCAGCACCGCAGCCTGAGTCCAGTGGCTCCTCGCGTCCGCCTAGGCTGTTCGCATGCTCGAGTGGTCTGACGTAGACATCGCCGTTCGCGACGCCGTGCGCGAGTTCATCGACAAGGAGGTTCGACCCCATGTCGACGCGCTGGAAAGCGGCGAGATGGAGCCCTACCCCATCATTCGAAAGTTGTTCGCCACCTTCGGAATCGACGCGCTGGCGAAGGACTCGCTGGAGAAGCGGTTGGCGCGGATGCGCGACGGCGCCGAGAAGTCGTCCGGCGGGGGTTCGGGCGGAATGTTCGGCGGCGACGGCGGTTCCGCGGGTATGGGTTTCGTCGTCGTCAGCGAACTGTGCCGGGTCTGCATGGGTGTGGTGACCGGAATGGGCGTCAGCCTCGGTCTGACGGTGCCGACCATCGCGGGTCGCGGCACGCTCGCGCAGCAGGAACGGTGGCTGCCCGAACTGGTCACCTACGAGAAGGTCGGCGCGTGGGCGATCACCGAACCCGACTCCGGCTCGGACGCCTTCGGCGGCATGAAGTCGTATGTGGTGCGCGACGGCGACGGGTACATCCTCAACGGGCAGAAGACGTTCATCACCAACGGCCCCGACGCGGACGTGGTCGTGGTGTACGCCAAGCTCGACGAGGGCGACGGGGCCGACAAACGCGACCGCAAGGTGTTGACGTTCGTGCTCGATCGCGGGATGGAGGGCTTCGTCCAGTCGAAGCCGTTCCGCAAGATGGGTATTCACAGCTCGCGGACCGGCGAGCTGTTCTTCAACAACGTCCGGCTCGGCAGGGACCGGCTGCTCGGCGAGACCGAGGACAACTCCGCGGGCGATGGCAGGGCCAGCGCGCGATCGAACTTCTCGGCCGAGCGGATCGGCGTGGCCGCGATGGCGCTCGGTGTCATCGAGGAGTGCCTGCGGCTGTGCGTGGACTATGCAAAGAGCCGCACGCTGTGGGGCCAGGAGATCGGCCAGTTCCAGCTGATCCAGCTCAAGCTGGCCACCATGGAAGTGGCACGGATGAATGTGCGCAACATGCTGTTCCGGGTGATCGAGGCGGCGCAGAGCGGCGCGGAGATCTCGCTGCCGGAGGCGTCGGCGATCAAGTGGTACTGCTCGCAGGCGGCGACCGACGTCGCGATGGAGGCCGTGCAATTGTTCGGTGGCAACGGATACATGACCGAGTACCGCGTCGAACAGCTTGCCCGCGACGCCAAATCGCTCATGATCTACGCGGGAAGCAACGAGGTGCAGATCACCCATGTGGCCCGGGGTCTGCTCAGCGACTAAGCGATTCGGCTCGTATCGCGGCTGCCCACTTCGTCGTGCAGTGCCCGCACCCGCCGCACGATCCGATGCTGCACGGCACGCGACATCGAACCGGGTCGATAGTGCCCGCGCCGAATTCGAACGGCCCGGCCATGCGCGACCTCCCAGCGCAGGGCATCCGACACCGCCTTCGACGGTCGACCGGACGGGTGGAAGCCGTGATATGCCAGCGCGTCGATCAATTCGTCGACCGTCGCGGGCCCATGATCGACCAGATACGCGGTGAGCAGGTATCGAAGATCGGCGCCGCTGACCGTCAACAGTTGGTTCATCGCCAAACGATGACACGACGGTACGACAGCGGCCTGTTGTCGCTGCGCTGTCGCGCCGTTGTCGCTCTGCTGTCGCTCAACGGCGGCGACTGTGCAATTGCGCGCTTGCAAGCGGCGTGTCGCGTACGACACCGCACACTCGGCGGCTAGCCGAGGCGGTGCGCCTTCGCGCTCTGATACAGGCAGATCGCCGCGGCAGCGGCCACATTGAGGCTTTCGGCGCCGCCCGCCATCGGGATCCGCACACGCGCGGTCGCCATTGCGGTCAACGGCGCGGGCAGACCATGCGCCTCGGGCCCGAACAGCCATGCCGTCGGCCCGGACAGGTCGGAGTCGTCGAGGCTGATTTCGCCGTCGAGGCTGGTCGCCAGCACTCGCAGCCCCTTGCCCGCCAGCGCGGATACCGCTGCTTCTGCGTCGGTTCCGCTGACGACGGGTATCGAGAAAATGCTGCCCGCCGAGGCGCGCAGGCAATTGCCGTTGTAAGGGTCGACGCTGTGCCCCGCGAGGACGACGGCGTCTGCGCCCATCGCATCGGCGATGCGAATCAACGTCCCCGCATTGCCGGGCTCTGAGATGTCGACGGCGACGGCGACCAGCTTCGTCGACGTATCGAGCACATCGGTCATGCGGGCCGCCGGTAGGTCGCACACCGCGACCAGCCCGACGGGTGTGACGGTGTCGGACAGTGCTTTTGCCGCGCGATCGGTGACGACGTGCACCGGCGCATCCCCGAGCAGCTGCCCGTACCGGGTCAATGCCGCTTCGGTGGCGAAGATTTCGATGACGAGCCCGTGCCGCAACGCCGCCTCGACGAGGTTAGGGCCCTCGGCGAGGAAGCGTTCGGCGCGGCGCCGCCCGGTGTGGCGATGCAGCTTGATCGCTGCCGCCACCCGGTCGGAGCGCTCGGTGAGGGTCAGGCAGCCTCGCCGGACGGTGCGTTCACGTCCTCCGGCAGCGCGCCCTTGGCGACGTCAACCAGCGCGGTGAACGCGTTCGGGTCGCTGACGGCGAGCTCGGCGAGGATCTTGCGATCCACCTCGACACCCGCGGCCTTCAGGCCCTGGATCAGGCGGTTGTAGGTGATGTCGTTGGCGCGGGCCGCAGCGTTGATGCGGGAGATCCACAGCTTGCGGAACTCGCCCTTGCGGGCACGACGGTCACGGTACGCATAGTTCAGAGAATGCAGCTGCTGCTCTTTGGCTTTGCGATACAGCCGGGACCGCTGACCGCGGTAGCCCTTCGAGGCCTTGAGTACTGTCCGCCGCTTCTTCTGGGCGTTGACTGCGCGCTTCACGCGTGCCATGGGGGTGTTCCTTCTCGTTCGGTATGAAAGGTCTTCTGCGCGCGAAAGCTAGCCGTTGAGCAGCTTGTTGACGCGTTTCTTGTCGTTGGCCGACACGTCGGTGCGGCCCTCGAGGCGTCGGGTGCGCTTGCTCGACTTGTGCTCGAGCAGGTGCCTACGGTTGGCCTTCTCGCGGACGATCTTTCCGGTCCCGGTGCGGCGGAACCGCTTTGACGCTCCGCTGTGGGTCTTCGCCTTGGGCATGTGTCCTCAGTTCTAGGTTGTTTCGGTCGGTGCCGCTGCGGGCTCGGCGGGCGCGGCGCTCGCGCGCTGGGCGGCCGGTGCATCGGCGTCGTGCGCCGCCTTGGCGCGAGTCTTTGCGCCGCGATGCGGTGCCAGCACCATCGTCATGTTGCGTCCGTCCTGCTTGGCGGACGTCTCGACGAAGCCGTAGTCGGCGACGTCGGCGCCCAGTCGCTGCAGGAGCCGAAAGCCCAATTCGGGCCTCGACTGTTCGCGTCCGCGGAACATGATCGTCACCTTGACCTTCGACCCTGCTTCCAGGAATCGGATGACGTGACCCTTCTTGGTCTCGTAGTCGTGGGGGTCGATCTTGGGCCGCAGCTTCTGTTCCTTGACGACGGTCTGCTGCTGGTTCTTGCGAGACTCGCGCGCCTTTTGAGCCGCCTCGTACTTGTACTTGCCGTAGTCCATGATCTTGCAAACCGGCGGTTTGGCGTCTGGGGCTACTTCGACGAGATCGAGATCGGCATCGACGGCGACGCGGAGAGCGTCTTCGATGCGCACGATTCCTACCTGCTCGCCGCCTGGTCCGATAAGGCGGACTTCAGGTACTCGAATGCGCTCGTTGACACGGGTCTCAGTGCTGATGGGGCCTCCTATGTTGTCCTCTTCGAGGAAACCCAGCTCCTTCAGCATCCGCCGTCAAAACGACAGAAGCCCTGCTCAAAGCAGGGCCCAAAGCCGACCAGGACAGGCACTTCGTGCCTGTGACCGGACCACTGCACCGATATGGTGAGTGGTGGGAGTTGGGACTCCACTTGCTGTCCCTGGCGTTCGCCGGGACGGTCGCGCATGCCATCCTAGCAGCAATGACCGATGTTCCTGCACCGCCTGAATCGACGGCTCAGCCGTCCGTCCGCGACCTGGCCGACATTCCCGCCGTCGAGGTCATCACCAGGGCCGCGGTGATGCTCATGAGCGCCGCCGCGGAGAAGCTCGGCCTGTCCGCGGAGGATCCCGACGACAGCCCACACCGCGACCTCGACGAGGCGCGCAGGCTGATCACCGCGCTCGCGGGCCTCGTGACGGCATCGGTCGAATACCTCGGCCCGCACGCAGGCCCGGTTCGTGACGGGTTGAAGAGTCTGCAGCTCGCCTTCCGCGAAGCCAGCGCGGCCCCCGACGAACCCGGCCAGGGCCCCGGCGAGAAACACACCGGCCCGGTCTACTAGAGGTCACACCCATTTCGCGGGTTGAGCGAATATCCTCGCGCCCTATGACCCTCACTAGCCCGCCGCTGGTTCGACCCAGATCCCGCTACTCGTGGGTGCCGGCGGCCGCAGGCTGGACCGTTGGCGTCATCGCGACGCTGTCGCTCATCGCCAGCGTCTCACCGGGCATCCGGTGGCTGATCAAGGAACCGCGCGAGTTCGTCAACGACTACATCTTCAACTTCCCAGACACCAGCTTCGCGTGGGCGTTCGTGCTCGCTCTGCTGGCCGCTGCGCTGGCCGCCCGCAAACGCCTCGCCTGGCTGATTCTCGTGCTCTACATGGCCGGCTCGATCGTCTGGAACATCTACGACATCGTCGACCGGGGCGAGACGTGGATGCGGGAGACGGGCGAGTTGATCGGCCTCGTGTTCCACATCGCCGCCATCGTCTTCCTGGTGCTGGCCCGCAAGGAGTTCTGGGCGAAAGTGCGCCGCGGCGCACTCTTCAAGGCCGCGCTGACGCTCGTGGCGGGGATGGCGATCGGGATCCTCGTCGGCTGGGGGCTCCTCGAACTGTTCCCGGGCACGCTGGAGCGCGACTACCGGCTGGCTTATGCCGTCAACCGCGTCGTCGCGTTCGCCGGCGTCGGCGGGGGCGCGTTCGACGGTCAGCACCCCCACGTGCTCGTCAACGCGCTCCTGGGCTTGTTCGGTGCTCTGGCGTTGATGGTCGCCGCGATCGTGCTGTTCCGCTCGCAGCGCTCGGAGAATGCGCTGACCGGCGAGGACGAGTCGGCGATCCGCGGGCTGCTGGAGTTGTACGGGAAGAACGACTCGCTCGGCTACTTCGCGACAAGACGGGACAAGGCCGCCGTGTTCGCGCCGAACGGCCGGGCGGCGATCACCTACCGCGTCGAGGTCGGCGTGTGCCTGGCGAGCGGTGACCCCGTCGGCGAGCCCAAGTCATGGCCGCAGGCGATCGAGGCATGGCTGCGGCTGTGCCAGGAGTACGGCTGGGCGCCGGGTGTGATGGGTGCCAGTTCCGATGGGGCGCAGGCGTTCCGGGAGGCAGGTCTGAACGCGCTGCAGCTGGGCGACGAGGCGATCCTGCACCCCGACGGCTTCCGGCTGTCCGGTCCCGACATGCGCGCGGTCCGGCAGGCGGTGACCCGCGCGCGGCGGGCCGGGCTGACCGTCCGGATGCGACGTCATCGTGACATCAACCCCGACGAGATGGCCGCCGTGGTCAAACGCGCCGATGCCTGGCGCGACACCGAAACCGAGCGCGGCTTCTCCATGGCGCTGGGCAGGCTCGGCGATCCGGCCGACGGCGACTGCCTGCTGATCGAGGCACTGCAGAACGAGCAAGTCGTCGCGATGCTGTCGCTGGTGCCGTGGGGCACCAACGGAGTGTCGCTCGACCTGATGCGGCGGTCACCGCAATCCCCCAACGGCACAATCGAATTCATGGTCACCGAGCTGCTGCAACAGGCGGAGGGCATCGGGGTCAGCAGGGTGTCGCTCAACTTCGCGATGTTCCGGTCGGCTTTCGAGCAGGGTGCGCAGTTGGGTGCGGGCCCGGTCGCCCGGCTCTGGCGGGCGCTGCTGGTGTTCTTCTCGCGCTGGTGGCAGCTGGAGACGCTGTACCGCTCGAACATGAAGTACAAGCCCGAATGGGTGCCGCGGTACGCCTGCTACGAGGACGCCCGGCTGGTCCCCCGTGTCGGGGTCGCCTCGGTGATCGCCGAAGGCTTTCTGGTGCTTCCGTTTTCGCGGCGCAACGAACAGCACACCGGCCAGCACATCGCCGCTCCCGAGAACCTGGTCGCCACGGGTCTGCTGCATCACGACGGCAGCGCCCCCGACCTGGCCGGGCTGCAGGCCGACCTGCCGGAGAACGGCGACGCGCCGCGGCTGCCCGAACAGGTCCGCGTCCGCATGGCCAAGCTCAAAGATCTCCAGGACAACGGCGTCGACGCCTACCCGGTCGGGCAGGCGCCCACTCACACCGTCGCCCAGGCGATCGAGACCGCGGACGGTACGCCGGTAACGGTGGCCGGCCGCGTGCTGAGGATTCGAGACTACGGCGGGGTGTTGTTCGCCCAGCTGCGCGACTGGTCGGGCGAAGTTCAACTGCTGCTTGACAATTCGCAGCTCGACAGCGGTACGACCGCGGACTTCACCGGTTCACTCGACCTCGGCGACCTCATCGAGGTCACCGGTGCAATGGGCAACAGCCGGTCGGGTATCCGGTCGCTGATCGCGGGCAGCTGGCGGCTCATCGGCAAGTGCCTGCGCCCGCTGCCCGATAAGTGGAAGGGTCTCACCGACCAGGAGGCGCGGGTTCGCGCCCGCTACGTCGATCTGGCGATCAACACCGAAGCCCGTGAATTGATCCGGGCCCGTAGCGGAGTGTTGCACGCCATCCGCGAAACACTCGTCGGGAAGGGCTTTCTGGAGGTCGAGACGCCGATCCTGCAGCAGATCCACGGCGGCGCCAACGCGCGCCCGTTCCTGACCCACATCAACGCCTACGATCTCGATCTCTATCTGCGCATCGCGCCGGAGTTGTACCTCAAGCGGTTGTG
>DATEIG010000684.1:0-7123 GCA_035279185.1 Mycobacterium sp. | reverse complement strand
CCTGCTCTTCGGGTTGCTGACCAACGTCGACCAGCTCGAGGCGGTGCGGGCGGACCGCTCGCTGATCCCGCAGGCGATCGAGGAAGCGGTGCGCTGGGAGGCGCCGCTGCTCAACATCACTCGGGTGACGACCCGTGACACCGAACTCGGCGGCGTCCAGATCCCGCAGGGCTGCTCGGTGATGCCGATGCTCGGCGCCGCCAACCGGCAGGAGGACCGCTATCCCGACCCCGACCGGTTCGACATCTTCCGGCAGGCGAAGGTGCCGATCAGCTGGGGACACGGCGTGCACGTCTGCCTCGGCATGCATTTGGCGCGGCTGGAGATGCGCACGGCGGTGAACCTTCTGCTGGACCGGTTGCCGAACCTGCGGATCGACCCCGACGGCGACGACCCGCACATCCGCGGGATGGTGTTCCGCTCGCCGACATCCCTGCCCGTCCTCTGGGACCCGGCCCCTGCTCGCCGGGAGAACTTGCCATGAAAAGGAGTAATGCGTGACCGACTTCGAGACAGTTGACTTCTTCACCGACGAGGCCCTCGTCCCCGACCCGTATCCCTATTTCGACCATCTGCGGTCGAAATGCCCTGTCACACAGGCGACGCCGTTCAACGTGCTGGCGGTGACGGGGTACGAGGAAGCGCTTGCCGTGTACAAGGACCCGGCGTTCTCGTCGTGCAACTCGGTTGCGGGCCCGTTCTCCGGCATGCCGTTCGGGCCGGGCGGCGACGACGTGTCCGACCTCATCGAGGAACACCGAATGGCGGTCCCGATGAGCGAGCACATCACCACCCAGGACCCGCCGCTGCACACGAAGACCAGGGGGCTGTTGAACAAGCTCATCACCCCCAAGCGCCTCAAGGAGAACGAGGACTTCATGTGGCGGCTCGCCGACGAACAGCTCGACACGTTCGTCGACCGCGGATCGTGTGAGTTCCTCGAGGACTACGCGAAACCGTTCTCGCTGCTGGTCATCGCCGACCTGCTCGGGGTGCCCGCCGAGGACCACGAAGATTTCCGTGCGGTGTTTGCGGGCGAACTCGTCGGCCAACTCGGCGAGGAGGCGCCCACCACCCACAACCCGCTGCAGTGGCTCAACGACAAGTTCTACGCCTACATCGAGAACCGCCGCCGCGAACCGCAGGGCGATGTATTGACCGAGTTGGCGCAGGCCAAATACGAGGACGGGTCGACGCCCGACATCGAAGACGTGATGAACCTGTCCACGTTCCTGTTCGCGGCAGGCACCGAGACGACGACCAAGCTGGTCAGCTCGGCCATGCGGATCATCGCTGAAAACCCCTCGTACGAAGCGTATCTGCGCGAGGACCGCGGCCGCATACCGGCGTTCCTCGAAGAGACGCTGCGCATGGAGAGCCCGGTGAAGTCACACTTCCGGATGGCGCGGACATCGACGACCATCGGCGAGACGCCTGTGCCCGCGGGAAGTACCGTGATGCTGCTGCCCGGCGCGTGCAACCGCGACGCGCGCAAGTTCGAGGACCCCGACACCTTCCGCCCCGATCGCCGCAATGTCCGCGAGCAGATCGCGTTCATCCGCGGTGTGCACTCGTGTCCCGGCGCACCGCTCGCGCGCACGGAGGGCAAGATCTCGCTGAACCGTATCCTCGACCGGATGACCGACTTCCGCATCTCGGAGGAGCATCATGGGCCCGAGGGCGCGCGCCGCTACGCCTACGAGCCGACGTTCATCATGCGCGGCCTCGCCGAACTGCACATGGAGTTCAAGCCCGTTCCGTGAGGCGGCGCGGGTCGCTACGTTGTTCACATGAGCAGGTTGGCGGCCACGTACGCAGGCCGGCTCGCCGGGGCGTACCTGCTGTCGATCACCGCTGCCGTCGCGATCCTCATCCCCCTCGGCGACGAGGCGCTGCTCGGGACGCAGAACTACTTCTCGGCGAAGAACATCGTCGGCTCGGCCGTCCTGGTATCCCTTTCGACCGTCGTGGTGGCAGGCGGCGCGGTCTGGAGCATCATGCCGACCGTGCGTTGGTTCGACGCGGGCGTAGAACCCGATGCGCGTCAACGTAAGTCGCTGACAGGGCTGCTCGCCAGGCAGTCGATACTCCTTGCGAGCACCTGGGTGGTCAGCGGCGCCGTCTCCATCCTGCTCAACCTCGGCGGCGGAGTCGGCATCATCGTGCCGACCGTGGTGGGTGTCGTCCTCGGCGGATCGGCAGCGGCAGGCATCGGGCTGCTGCTGACGATGGACATCATCCGACCCATCTTGGCTGGCGCAACCCAGCTGTCCGAGCGCGTCATCGTGGCGCCCGGGGTGTGGGCACGACTCATCCTGCTGTGGCTGATGTGCAGCGCCCTGCCCTGCCTGGTCATCGTCGCTCTCGTCGTCGTGCGGGCCAACGGCTGGCTGATCCCGAAGACGGCCTCGGTGGAGATCGCGGTGCTTGTCGTCGCGCTGGCCGCGGTGCTTCTCGGCCTGCCGACGATGATCCTCACCTCGAAGTCGATTTCCGACCCCATCGGCGCAGTCGTCGACGGCATGGCCGAAGTCGAGAAAGGCAACTTCGACACCGCGGTCGACGTCTTCGAACGGTCTGAGATCGGCAGGCTGCAGGACGGATTCAACCGCATGGTGGCCGGCCTTGCCGAGCGCGAACGGGTGCGCGACCTGTTCGGCAGACACGTCG
Organism: Mycobacterium sp.; assembly: GCA_035279185.1. Classification (GTDB taxonomy): domain Bacteria; phylum Actinomycetota; class Actinomycetes; order Mycobacteriales; family Mycobacteriaceae; genus Mycobacterium. The sequence continues at coordinate 4,453 of DATEIG010000684.1, read as the reverse complement.
GCACCAATGTGGCCCGGCGGGCGATCGAAGAGGGCGCGGCGATGTCGGGCGACGTCGAGGAAGCGGCGATCCTGTTCATCGACCTGACGGGGTCGACGGAACTGGCGGCGCGCCATCCGCCGGAGCGCGTAGCCGAGGTGCTCAACGACTTCTTCCGCATCGTCGTCGACACGGTCGACGCGCGCGACGGGATGATCAACAAGTTCCAGGGAGATGCCGCGCTCGCCGTGTTCGGGGCGCCGTTCCACAGCGACGGCGCGGCATCGGCCGCGCTGGCGACGGCCAGGGCGCTCGGCGAGCAGTTGCGTGAGTTGCCGCTGGTCGACTTCGGCATCGGCGTCTCGGCGGGTCCCGTCTTCGCGGGCAACATCGGCGCCGAGAACCGCTACGAGTACACCGTGATCGGCGACCCGGTCAACGAGGCGGCCCGGCTGGCCGACCTCGCCAAGACGTCGGATCGGCGCATCCTGTGCTCGTCGGCGGCGATCGAACGGGCCGACGCCGACGAGCGGGAGAAATGGGTGGCCAAGGGCAGCGAGGTACTGCGGGGCCGCACGCAGCCCACCGAGTTCTCCGCACCCGACGCGGTGGGGCGGTAGCCTCGTCACGTGGCCGGACCGATGGCGGTCAGCGCCGACGAACTCGCCGCCCTGGAGATCTTCAAGGGCTGTCGTCCGGACGCCCTGGTGTCGCTGGCGGGGCAGATGCGCCCGTTGAATGCGGCCACCGGCAAGGTTCTGATGCGCCAGGGCGAGCGCGCCGAGTCCTTTCTGTTGATCAACTCCGGAAAGGCGGAGATCACCCACACCGACGGCGAGGGTGTCCCCACCGTTGTCGAGCTGTCGCCTCCGTTGATCGTCGGGGAGATCGCGTTGCTGCGGGACACACCGAGGACTGCGACAGTCGTCGCCACCGAGCCGCTGACGGGTTGGGTCGGTGGCCACAGCGCCTTCGCCGCGATGCTCGACGTGCCAGGTGTGATGGACAGGATGGTGCGCACGGCGCGCCAGCGCCTGGCCGCGTTCATCACCCCCATCCCGATCCAAATGCGTGACGGCTCTTGGCTTTACCTGCGGCCTGTGCTGCCCGGCGACAGCGAGCGCACCACCGACGGCACGATCGAGTTCTCCAGTGAGACGCTGTACCGCAGATTTCAGACGCCGCGCGAGCCGAGCAAGTCGTTGATGACCTATCTGTTCGAGGTCGACTACAAGGACCACTTCGTGTGGGTGATGACGGAAGGGCCGGAGGGCCCGGTGGTGGCCGACGCCCGATTCGTCCGCGACGAGACCGATCCCACGATCGCGGAGGTGGCGTTCATCGTCGGCGACGACTACCAGGGCCGCGGCATCGGCTCGTTCCTGATGGCGGCGCTGGCCGTCGCGGCGCGCGGCGACGGCGTGCGGCGGTTCACGGCGCGGGTGCTGTCCGACAATCTCGCGATGCGCAAGATCCTCGACCGGTTCGGCGCGCAGTGGCAGCGCGAGGACCTCGGCGTGGTGACGACGGTCATCGACGTGCCGTCACTGCGAGAGATCGCGATCTCTCGCGAGCTCTATCGCGACATCCATTCCGTTGCACGGCAAGTCATAGGAGCGGTCGGCTGATGCGTCCACCACTGAGCAAGGACACCAGGCTGTGTATCTCGCTGGCGGCCAGGCCGAGCAACATCGGCACGCGGTTCCACAACTATCTCTATGACCTGCTCGGGCTCGACTTCATCTACAAAGCCTTCACCACGACCGACATCGAGGCAGCGATCGGCGGGGTGCGTGCGCTGGGGATCCGCGGCTGTTCGGTGTCGATGCCGTTCAAGCAGGACGTGATCTCACTCGTCGATCACGTGGAGGACTCGGCCAGGGCGATCAACGCCGTCAACACGATCGTCAACGACGACGGGCACCTGACCGCGTCCAACACCGACTACATCGCCGTGCAGCGACTGATCGACCAGCACGGGTTGACCGGTTCGCAATCGGTGTTGATCCTGGGCAGCGGCGGAATGGCCAGTGCGGTCGGTGCGGCCTTCCGCGACAGCGGCTTTCACAACGGCGTCGTGGTCGCCCGCAACGAGGAGACGGGCCGCGCGTTGGCCCGCGCTCTCGCCTACGACTATGCCCCCGAAGTCGGGGAACGGACCGCGGACGTCATCGTCAACGTCACGCCGATCGGGATGGCAGGCGGTCGGGAGGCGCAGGACCGTGCCTTCAGTGCATCGGCAATCGCGAAGGCACACACTGTCTTCGACGTCGTGGCGGTGCCGTCGGAGACCCCGCTCATCGTCGCCGCCCGCGAGGCCGGGGTGAACGTCATCACCGGAGGCGAGGTGATCGCGCTGCAGGCCGCCGAGCAGTTCGAGCGCTACACCGGGGTGCGTCCGACGCCCGAGCAGGTCGCCGACGCGTCGGCGGTCTCGCGGGCCTGATCAGTCGGCGTTGACGACGACGATGGGCCGCCTGACGCGTTCGACCTGGTGGCTGGTGAAGCCGGAGTAGAAGATTCGCGCTCCGAGGAACCACGACAGCGACGAGTGCACGCCGGTGGCGGTGGGTGCGGCGTCGGCGGGCAGCGGGAGCGCGAACGGAAGACCGAATTCGGTGCCGGCACGCATCGGGATCTTCTTGCCGAGATGCAGCGGCGGGCCGTCCAGTGCGCCGCCCTGCGCCGGATAGCGCTCGAGCGGGTGGTGCTCGCGGTGGCGCTGCCAGTACATCGCGATGTCGGCCGTCGGCAGATCCTGCTGCGGTCTGCACACGAGGTGTCCTGTGATGTCATGTCCCGCAACGCACACCGGCGACGGGATGATGATGTCGATCTGGGTGGCGCCGTCACCCATGTAGCGCTCGACGGGTCCGTCGCCGGGTTGCACATCGGCCGCACCGACCACGACACGGAACTCGCCGCGCTCGTCGACGTCGCGCCCGTCGCGGTCGATGACGAGCCGGCATGCCCATCGGGCGACCTCGGGCGAGGATCCGGGTGCCCACGACGGGACGGTGAACTGCGCTGTGGCGCCGTCGAACTCGCCGGTTGCCACGGGCACGTCGACCGCCGTGACGCCGACCCAGTCGTCGGCGTCGCGTTCGCCGCCGTAGCTGGTGCCGACCTCGCCCGCAAGCCAGAGCGAGTCATTGCCCGCGGCGGCAGCGGAGTCGGCGCGACCGGCCCAGTGGTAGCGGTAGAAACTGTCGTAGCCCCATTCGAGGCGGACCGATCGAACGTCGTCGACAGGCTTGTCGGTGGTGACGGTGGCGGTCACCACCTGCCGCGGACGCACCACAGCCGGCGTCACGGTCACCCGTGCGCCGGCCGAGCGCTTGAACAGACCCACCGCTACTTCTTGCGCTGGGACTCGGCGTACTCCTCGGGATGGTTTTTCTTCTGGTACTGGCGCAGCGGCCAGAAGAGAAGCCACAGCACCGGATAGACCGTCACGTAGAACAGCGCGTGCATCGCGGCGCCGACGATGATGAAGAAGATCCACGCGGGATAGATGATGATCAGGCAGAACTGGATGAACTGCTTGAGCACCACCGGATAGCCCTCGGCCATCGACAGCAGGAAGCGGGGGCTCGAGAACTTCAGATACCGCTTCACCGTCGATGTTTCGGCCTCGGCGTCGGCCTGGGCCGCGCTGATGTCGCGGCCGCGCTCCTCACGAGTCAGGCCGCGCTGCGGCGGTGCGGGCTCGTGAGGAGGCTGGACCGCCGTCACGGTGCCGGGGTGATCGTCGTCTGCTCGTCGATGATGTTGGTCGCGTCCATCAGGACGCCCATCTGGTCCTCGGTGCCGTCGGCGTTGAGCTGAAGGACGAACAGGCCGTCCGCGGCGGGGATCACCACCGTCTTCTGCGCGACGGCGTGCTTGGCGGCGTTCTTCACGTAGGTGCCGCCGACCTGCCAGGCGTCGAAGCCGCCGAGCGTGCTGGCCGAGCCGACGCCGTCGCCTTCGTACCCGGGCAGGTTCCTCATCTCGCCGGGTGCGAACTCGAGGATCTTGGCCGGGTCGACATTGCCCTGCAGTTTGGAGAGCAGCGCGATGATCGTCGGCGGATTCTCGGCCATCGCCGGGTCACCGGTGAACTTGATGCCGCCCCACGCCCATTGCGGCGTCTCGGGGCCCATGTCCTCCCAGCCGGGAGGCGTCGGCAGGTTGATTTCGGGGGAGCCCGGGTCGCCGCGCTTGACCGGCGATTCCTGGATCCCGTTCTGCTTGATGTAGTCGGGGATCGTCGGGCTGGGCTGGCCCGGTTGTTGCGCGGGAGGGGCTGCAGTCTCCGACGACGTACTGGTTGCGCTCTCGGAGCTCGAGGTGGCCTCGACCTTCTTGTCTTCGGATCCGCAGCCAGACAGCCCAAGGCCGACTGCGACGGCCACGACGGCGATGCCGCCAGCCCTCAGTTTCTTCATTGAGTCTCCCGTGTCGGTGGAAATCTGCGCCATGACTCTACGGT
>DATEIG010000683.1:0-13706 GCA_035279185.1 Mycobacterium sp. | reverse complement strand
AGACCCGCCTTGGAGGCGGCGTAGTTGGCCTGGTTGCCGACGCCCCACGTGCCGGAGACGGACCCGATGAAGATGAGCCTGCCGAACCGGTTGCGCTGCATGCTGCGGGATGCCCGCTGCACCACCCGGAACGTCCCGGTCAGGTTCGCGTCGATGACCTTCTCGAACCTCTCCACGGTCATCCGCATGAGGAACGCGTCGGCGGCGACGCCCGCATTGGCCACCACCACCTCGACCGGGCCCTGGTGCTCCTCGATCTCCTTGAATGCGCGGTCGACCGCGTCGGAGTCGGTGATGTCGCATTCGACGCCGAACAGCCCGTCGGGCACCCCGGACCCGCGGTGGGTGGCGGCCACTTTGTGTCCGTCGGCGGCGAGCCGCTGGGCGATGGCCAGGCCGATACCGCGGTTTCCGCCGGTCACCAGCACCGAACGGGAGACGAAAGGCGGACGACCGCCGGCCTTCTGGTCGGCGGTGTCAGCCGCAGCGCTATCTCCGGTCATGCGAGCCAACTTAACGTGTGTCGAGTGTTGTTAAGAAATCGCCTTAGTTAGGAAGTCGGCGGTTGATCAACAGCGCGCAGATAGCGGCAATGGCCAGAACCAGGGACCCGAGGCGCAGCCACCCGGTGCTGGCGTCGCCCTTCTGCATCTCGTAACCGATCTGCTCCTGCAGGTTGGTGAACACCTCCTTGAGCTCCTCGATGTTCGACGCGCTGTAGGACTGGCCGCCGGAGAGCTGGGCGATCTTCTTGAGCATCTCGTCGTCGACGGGCACCGGTGTGCGCTGACCGTCCATGTCGACGGTGCCGTTCGGCGTGCCGAAGGCCACCGTCGAGATCGGCACACCCTGGTCCTTGGCCGCGCGCGCCGCGGTGAATGCGCCTTTGGGGTTGTCGGGATTCGACGGCACCGTCTCCTTGCCGTCGGACATCAGCACGATGCGGGCGGGCGGCGGTTCGTCGCCGCCGCCGATCACCGCACCGACGGTGGAGATGGCCTGCAGCGCGGTGAAGATCGCCTCACCGGTCGCCGTCCGGTCTGCCACCTGCAGCTTGTCGATCGCGTTCTTGGAGGCGTCCCGGTTGGTGGTCGGCGACACCAGCACGGTGGCCGTCCCGGCGTAGGAGATCAGGCCGAGATTGACCCCGGGGGTCATCTGGTCGACGAACTGCTTGGCCGCCTCCTGCGTCGCGGCGAGCCTGCTTGTCGACACGTCGGTCGCGCGCATCGACTGCGAGACGTCGATCACCAACATCACCACCGCGCGGTTGCGTGGGATGCGGACGTCATGCGTCGGCCCGGCCATCGCGACCGTGAACATCACCAGCGACAGCGCCAGCAGCACAGTCGCCAGGTGCCGCCATCGCGACGGCCGTTTCGTCGCAACGCTTTCCAGCAACTCGGTGTTCGCGAACCGGAGCAGCCGCTTGCGTCTGGCCCGCTGGTTCACGATGTAGAGCCCGACCAACCCCGCAACCACCAGAAGGAACAGGAAGTACCAGGCGTGGTCGAAACCCGTCAGTGTCATCGGTCCGAGCACCGGTAACGTCATGTGCCGCTTGCCATTCTGTCGCTAGTTGGGGAGCCGCCGGTTGAGCAGCATGGCTGCCAGCGCCGAAAGGGCCAGGATCAACGCACCCAGCCGCAACCAGCCGGCACTGGCGTCACCCTTGATGGTCTCGTAGCCGATCTGCTGCTGCAGGTTCGCATAGACCTCGCGGAGTTGATCCAGGCTGGACGCGGTGTAGGCCTCGCCGCCGGACAACTCGGCGATCTTGCCCAGCATCTCGTCGTCGACGGGCACCGGTTGGCGCTGGTCGTTGATCTCGACGTAGCCGTACGCCGTTCCGAACGAAATGGTCGAGATCGGCACGCCCTGGTCCTTGGCGGTGCGGGCCGCGGTGAACGCGCCCTTGGGGTTGTCCGGGTTCGACGGCACCGTCTCTTTACCGTCGGAGAACAACACGATGCGGGCAGGCGGCGGTTCGTCGCCGCCGCCGATCACCGCGCCGACGGTGGCGATGGCCTGCAGCGCGGTGAATATGCCCTCACCGGTGGCGGTTCGGTCGGCCAATTGCAGTTTGTCGATCGCGGCCTTGGTGGCTTCACGGTTGGTGGTCGGCGACGTCAGGACGGTGGCGGTGCCGGCATATGCGATCAGGCCGAGGTTGATGCCGGGGGTGAGCTCGTCGGCGAACTGCTTGGAGGCCTCTTGCGCGGCGGCCAACCGGTTCGGAGACACATCGGTGGCGCGCATCGACTGGGACACGTCGATCACCAACATGACGACCGCGCGGTTGCGGGGAATCCGCACATCGTGGGTGGGCCCGGCCATCGCGACGGTGAACAGCAGCAGCGCGAGCACCAACAGGATCGCGGGCAGATGCCGCCAGCGCGTCGGGCGTTTCGGCGCAACGCTTTCCAGCAGTTCCATGTTCGCGAACCGCAGCATCCGCCGTTGTCGGGCCAGCTGCACGAACACGTACAGCACGGCGATACCGAGCACGACGATGAGGAAAAGGAAGAACCAAGCGTGTTCGAAGCCCGACAGCGTCATCGGTCCGAGCAGCGGTAAAGTCATGTGGCAGTTGTCATTTCGTATTACTACGCGCGGGTCGGATCGCTCTTCGCGTAAGCGCTCATCGGCCGGCCAGCGCTCCACGGCGACGGTTGGCGACGAACCGGACCACGTCGGCGATCCAGTCACGGTCGGTGCGCAGCGTCAGCAGCGGCGCGTCGCACCGCCGCAGGGTCCGCGCCACCTCGAGTCGGTGGGCAGCCGCGGCTCGCTCGAACTCCGAGCGCAGCTCCTCGTCGATGGTGAACTCGCGGGTGACACCGGATTCGGTGTCCTGCAGGATGACATCGCCGACGGGCGGCAACTCGACGTCGCGCGGATCGATGATCTCGATGCCGAGCACCTCGTGCCGCCCGGCGATCGCGCGCAGCGGCCGCATCCAGTTGATGGGGCCGAGGAAGTCGCTGATGATCACGGCCATCCCCCGGCGCCGCTCGGGCCTGCGAAGGGCGTCGATCGCCGCGGCGAGGTTGCCCCGCACCCCGGTGGGCGCCTTCGGCATGGTGGCGATCGTGCGCAGCATCTCCTGCTCGTGCATGCGGCCCGACAGCGCCGGTACCCGCTTCACGGTGTCGCCGTTGGCGATGACCGCACCGATCCGGTTGCCGCCACCGCTGTTGAGGAACGTGATCGCCGCGGCCGCCGCCACGGCCAGGTCGCGCTTCTCGCATCCGGTGGTGCCGAAGTCCAGGCTGGCCGACATGTCGACGACGAGCCAGGTTTCCAGCTCGCGGTCTGCGATCATCTGGCGCACGTGGGGCGACGTGGTCCGCGCGGTGACCGACCAGTCCATCCGGCGCACGTCGTCACCCGGCTGGTAGAGCCGCGACTCGCCCGGCTCGGAGCCCGGGCCGGGCAGCAGCCCGAGGTGGTCGCCATGCAGCACACCGTCGAGCTTGCGGCGCACCGTCAACTCGAGCTTGCGCAACGCTGCCGTCAGCGCAGGGTCACGGATCTCCCCGCGCTTGAGCGACGGCAGATCGACGTTGCGTCCGGAGGTGGTCACCGACCGCTGGCCGCGGCCGCGCCGGCAGGTACGGGCGGAGCCGAATGGCCTTGTTGCGGAATGGCATTCACCTGGGGCAGGCCGACAGTCTGCAAGATCCGGTTGATCACGGTCTCCGCCGAGATCTCGTCGGCGAGGGCGTCGTAGGTCAACACGAGGCGGTGCCGCAGCACGTCGGGAATGACCTCGACGACGTCCTGCGGGACGACGTAGTCGCGGCCGCGGACCAGGGCCAGCGCGCGTGCCGCGGCGATGATGCCCAGCGACGCGCGAGGCGAGGCGCCGTAGGCGATCCACGCCTTGGCGTCGGGCATGCCGAACTTCTCCGGTGCGCGCGTCGCGGTGACGACCCGGACCACGTAGTCGACGAGCGCGTGATGCACGAAGGTGTTGGCGGCGACGTCCTGCAGTCGAAGCAGATCGCCGGGCGCCAGCACCTGCTTGGGCTCCGGCGGCTTGACGCCCATCCGGTAGATGATCTCGCGCTCTTCCTCGGGCGACGGATAGTCGATGTTCAGCTTGAACAGGAAGCGGTCGCGCTGCGCCTCGGGCAGGGCGTACACGCCTTCCTGCTCGATCGGGTTCTGGGTGGCCATCACCAGGAACGGCGCGGGCAGCGGGAACGTCTTGCCGCCGATCGAGATCTTGCGCTCGGCCATGACCTCGAGCAGCGCCGACTGAACCTTAGCGGGCGCGCGGTTGATCTCGTCGGCGAGCAGGAAGTTGACCACGACCGGGCCGAGTTCGATGTCGAACTCCTCCTTGCCCTGCCGATAGATGCGGGTACCGATGATGTCGGTCGGCACGAGGTCGGGGGTGAACTGGATGCGGGCGAACGTGCCGCCCACGACCTTCGCGAAGGTCTCGACCGCCAGCGTCTTCGCGACGCCGGGGACACCTTCCAGGAGCACGTGGCCCTTGGCGAGGAGGCCGACGAGCATGCGCTCCACCAGCTGGTCCTGCCCGACGATGATGCGTTTGACTTCGAAGATCGCGCGTTCCAGCGTCTGCACCTCGTTCTGCACGCCTCCGGAGTTCGCGGGCGGCGGAGCAGCGTGAGTGTTAGGGGGATAACCCTGCGCCGGGCCTTGCGGCCCACCTGCTGACGTCATCGACGATCCTCTTACGTTGTAGTTCATTGACGCAGGTCGTGCGCCACGGACGGGATGCCCGCCGTCAACTATTCCAGGCACTACGGAATCCGTCGACGCCGACCGGGAGTGCTCAGGGTCCGCTTAACCCGCGCTCAGGATTCGATCATCCGGGCCAGATACGGCTGCAGACCCGCCGTCCTCAGCGGGCTCACCGTCACTTTGCCCGCGCTGCCGGACGCCTCGAGCATCCTGCCGCCGCCGAGATAGATCGCCACGTGCTGGCTGCCACCGGGACCCCAGAACAACAGGTCGCCTCGTTTGGCCTGTGACTGCGGCACCTTGCGGCCGGTGTTGTACTGGTCGCCCGAGTACTTGGGGATCAGCACGCCGACGCCGGCGAACGCGTACCGCGTGAAACCGGAGCAGTCGTAGCCGATGATGCCCTCGTCGCCGTCGACGCCTGCGCTGGGCCCGGTGGGCGTGCCGCCTCCCCATGAATACGGCACGCCCATCTGCGAGGCCCCGCGTCGGATCACATACTCGATCGCCTGCGGTCCGCGAACCCGGCCCACTCCGACGCTGCCCGTGCTCGCGCCGCCGCTGCTTCCGCCGAGTCCGATGGTCTGCAGGAACTTCTGCCCGAGGCTCTGGGTGGCTGTCACCGCCATCTGGGTCGCCTCGAATGACGCGTTGGCGATCGCGACCGGATCACCCGGCGCCCCGGCGCTGAGCACCTTGGGCAGCGTCGGATCCCACTGCCCGTCATCGGGCGCGGCCGTCGCGGGAACCGCGAGCCCCACCGTCACGGCCAGCGCCGCGAGAAATGGGACCACGACCTTGGCGCAGCGAAAAGCCTTGTGGCGCAGAACATTCAAAGAAATCACTCGCATCAGTATTCGATGTACCGGACGACGTAGGGAGTCATGCCGCTGGTCCGTACCGGCGAGACCTTCACCTGGGAACCGGTGAACGGCGCTTCGAGCATCTGGCCGTTCCCCAGATACAGCGTCACGTGCTGACTGCCGCCGGGTCCGTAGAAGATGACGTCACCGCGGCGCATCTGCGACGAGGGGATCTTGCGGCCCATGTCGTACTGCGAACCGGAGTAGTGCGGCAGCTTGATACCGACGCCCGCGAACGCGTAGAGGATCAGCCCCGAACAGTCGAATCCGACTGTGCCGGCCCCGGAGTCGATGCCCTTACTCGGTCCGGCGGCGTTTCCGCCACCCCATGAATAGGGGACGCCCATCTGCGAGCCTGCGCGCCGGATGACGTATTCGGAGGCTTGCCTGCCGTAGACCCGCGGAATGGCGCCGTTCGTGAAGCCGCTCGGGGTGGGCAGGATCCCCATCTTGCGCAGGAAGCCTCGGCCCATGTCGGCGGTGTACTGCGCCGAGGTCGAGGAGATACCGAGCACCGAGTTGATGATCGCGATCGGATCGCCGCTGACGAAGGCGCTGGGGATCGCAGGCAGGGTCGGATCCCACAGGCTCTGGTCCCAGTTGCCTACGGCGGGGGTCGGGGTTCCCGGCGCGCGGTCCCAGTTCCCTGACGGGTTGGCAAGCGGTGCAGCGGCTTTCGACTGACCCGCCGCGGGCGCCGACCACTCGCGGGCGGCAGCGAGCTTGGCCTGTGCGGCGTTGCGTTCGGCCGTCAGCGCGCCGAGTTGCCCCTGCTGGTCGGCGAACGTCTGCTGCGCCGACTTCAGCGCCGACACCGCAGCATCCTGGCTCGACTGCGCGTCCACCGTGGCCTGATCGGCTTTCTGCTTCGCGAGCCTGGCCGCGGACTCCCTGTTGACCTGTTCGGTCCGCGCCCGCTGCAGATCGGTGACGATCTGCTGGGCGCTGGTGGCAAGCGTCTGGCCCGCCGAGGCGGTGTCGATCATGTCGGCCGGGTCTGCGGCGGTCAGATACGAACCGGACGGTCCGTTGACATAGGTGGACGCGGCGAACGTATCGAACTTCTGCTGCGCTGAGGTGATCGCGGCGCCCGCGTCGTCGACGGCACGCCTGCTGGCCTCGACCTCCTGGGCAGCTGTCGCGGCGTTGTCGCGGGCGTTCTGGACGTCGACGATCGCCTTGTTGACGCTCTCCTGTTGGGCCTGGATGTTCGCGCCGAGTTCGGCCAGCTTCTGGTTGACGTTCGCGATGGCGGCGACCAGCGAACCGATCGAATCAGCGCCCGCGGGTTCGGCGGCGGCCAGGCCGCCCGGCGTGTAGAGGGCCGTCGCCACCAGGATGCCGAGGGACGCGAGCGCGCGAGGGGTGCGTCTCATTCGGCTCGGATCTCCTCGCAGAAGTCACAAATACAACAATGACACCAGTGGGTACTTCTGCACCGTACGTCACAACTGACGCTAAAGAAACTCTAGTCACAAACTACATATCTGTAATTCGAGAGAGTGTGACCGAATGGTGATATTCGAATTCGGCAGGCCGTCCTGCCAGGGCTTATTCAGCCGATTCGGGTTCCATTTCAGCGGCCGCCCGCTTACTGCGGACCTGCAGTAAACGCGTCGCGACCGCCGCGGCCAATACAAGAAGGGTCAACACGATCGAGAATGCCGTCCACGGAAAGTGCGGCGTCGTCAACTCGCTGACGAAATTCTTCGACGACTGCACGGGGTCACCGTTCTTGGCGATGTCCTGGCCCGCTTCCAGCGTCACGCGGTCGAAGTCCGTGCTGTATGTGCCCGCCCAGGAGGGGCTCATCGCCAGCACCGTCGAACCCGGATGCGCCTCCCCCACCTCGGTGGCGATGTCGCGCAGCGGGGTGTCGATGGGTGGGTTGGTCGCGATCACCACGATCTTGAGGTCGATGCCGTGCTGTTCCGCGTCGGCGATCACCTGCCGGAGTTCGGGCACGAGCTTGGCGTCCGCGGGCGGCACGCTCACCCCGTCGTCGGCCACATCGGCCTGTACCTGGTTCATATCGACGTCAGGTGGGATATACGACGGAAGGAACGGAATCACGTGCGGCCCTGCGGACGCGGGGAGCGAAATGACACCCGCGGACGCGAGGAGCGAAATGACACCTGCCACAGCAGAACCGTACGCGATGTCGGCCAGAACAGGTGGCAGGGCGCACCCGCGAGGACGACACTGATACCTGCCAGGCTTGCTTTACAGGACAAGCGTACTGTTAGATTGGAAGAGCCGCCGACACAGCCCGTCGCGGCGACACTGAGCTGGGAGTTGATGTGAGCAGCAAGGATTCGTACGGAGCCCGCGACACCCTCAAGGTCGGGGACAAGAGCTACGACATCTACCGCCTCGACGCGGTGAAGGGTACAGAGAAGCTCCCCTACAGCCTCAAGGTGCTCGCCGAAAACCTGCTGCGCACCGAGGACGGGGCGAACATCACCAAGGATCACATCGACGCGATCGCGAACTGGGATCCCGACGCCGACCCCAGCGTGGAGATCCAGTTCACTCCGGCCCGCGTGATCATGCAGGACTTCACGGGCGTGCCCTGCATCGTCGACCTCGCCACGATGCGCGAGGCCGTCGGCGACCTGGGCGGCGACCCCGACAAGGTGAATCCGCTGGCGCCCGCCGACCTCGTGATCGACCACTCCGTGATCGCCGACCTGTTCGGTCGCGCCGACGCGTTCGAGCGCAACGTCGAGATCGAGTACGAGCGCAACGGCGAGCGTTACCAGTTCCTGCGCTGGGGGCAGGGCGCGTTCAACGACTTCAAGGTGGTGCCACCGGGCACCGGCATCGTGCATCAGGTCAACATCGAATACCTGGCCCGGGTGGTGTGGGAGCGCGACGGCGTCGCATACCCGGACACGTGCGTCGGCACCGACAGCCACACCACGATGGAGAACGGTCTCGGCGTGCTGGGCTGGGGCGTCGGCGGCATCGAGGCCGAGGCGGCCATGCTCGGCCAACCGGTGTCGATGCTCATCCCGCGCGTCGTCGGCTTCAAGCTGACCGGTGAGCGGCCGGCCGGCGTCACCGCCACCGACGTCGTGCTGACCGTCACCGAGATGCTGCGCAAGCACGGTGTGGTCGGCAAGTTCGTCGAGTTCTACGGCGACGGCGTCGCCGAGGTGCCGCTGGCCAACCGCGCCACGCTGGGCAACATGAGCCCCGAGTTCGGTTCCACCGCAGCGATCTTCCCGATCGACGAGGTGACGATCGAGTACCTGAAGATGACCGGCCGAAGCGAGGAGCAGCTGGCGCTGGTCGAGGCGTACGCCAAAGAGCAGGGCATGTGGCACGACCCGAAGCGCGAGCCGAAGTACTCCGAGTACATCGAACTCGACCTCGGCGATGTCGTCGCCTCGATCGCCGGGCCGAAGCGTCCGCAGGACCGCATCGCGCTGTCCGATGCGAAGACGGCCTTCCGCAAGGACATCCACAACTACGTCGAGGAGAACCTGCCCGCCGAGCACACCAACGTCGACGAGGCGGTCGAGGAGTCGTTCCCGGCGAGCGATCCGGTGTCGCTGTCCTTCGCCGACGAGGACGCGGTCGTGCCGTCGGCCGCGTCGGGCTCCAACGGTCGCCCGAGCAAGCCGGTCGAGGTGAAGAACTCCGAACGCGGTGACTGCATCATCGACCACGGTGCGGTGGTGATCGCCGCGATCACGTCGTGCACCAACACCTCGAACCCCGAGGTGATGCTCGGGGCGGCGCTGCTGGCCAAGAACGCGGTCGACAAGGGGCTGACGTCCAAGCCGTGGGTGAAGACCACGATGGCGCCCGGCTCGCAGGTGGTCACCGACTACTACGAGAAGGCCGGGCTCTGGCCCTATCTGGAGAAGCTGGGCTTCTACCTCGTCGGCTACGGCTGCACGACGTGCATCGGCAACTCGGGTCCGCTGCCGGAGGACATCAGCAAGGCGATCAACGACGCCGACCTGTCGGTGACCGCGGTGCTCTCGGGTAACCGCAACTTCGAGGGCCGCATCAACCCCGACGTGAAGATGAACTACCTGGCCTCACCGCCTTTGGTGATCGCCTACGCGCTGGCCGGCACGATGGACTTCGATTTCGAGTCCGATCCGCTCGGCCAGGACACCGAGGGCAACGACGTGTTCCTGAAGGACATCTGGCCGTCGCAGCAGGACATCAACGACACCATCGCCTCGGCGATCAACACCGAGATGTTCACCAAGAACTACGCCGACGTGTTCAAGGGTGACGAGCGCTGGCGCAACCTGCCGACCCCCAGCGGCAACACCTTCGAGTGGGACGACAACTCGACCTACGTCCGCAAGCCCCCGTACTTCGAGGGCATGCCGCCGGAGCCCGAGCCGGTGTCAGACATCACGGGTGCCAGAGTGCTTGCCCTGCTGGGTGATTCGGTGACCACCGACCACATCTCCCCCGCAGGCAGCATCAAGCCGGGCACGCCCGCCGCGCAGTACCTCGACGAGCACGGCGTCGACAAGAAGGACTACAACTCCTACGGGTCGCGGCGCGGCAATCACGAGGTGATGATCCGCGGCACCTTCGCCAACATCCGGCTGCGCAACCAGCTGCTCGACGACGTGTCGGGCGGGTACACCCGGGACTTCACCAACGGCGGCGAGCAGGCGTTCATCTACGACGCCGCGCAGAACTACGCCGAGCAGGGCATCCCGCTGGTCGTGCTGGGCGGCAAGGAGTACGGCTCCGGGTCGTCGCGCGACTGGGCGGCCAAGGGCACCACGCTGCTGGGTGTGCGCGCCGTCATCACCGAGTCGTTCGAGCGCATCCACCGCTCGAACCTGATCGGCATGGGCGTCATCCCGCTGCAGTTCCCCGAGGGTGAGTCGGCCGCGTCGCTGAAGTTGGACGGCACGGAGACCTTCGACATCACCGGCATCGAGGCGCTCAACGAGGGCAAGACCCCGAAGACGGTGCACGTGAAGGCCACCAAATCAGACGGAGCGGATGGCTCTGACAGCACAGTCGAGTTCGACGCGGTCGTCCGCATCGACACTCCCGGAGAGGCGGACTACTACCGCAACGGCGGCATCCTGCAGTACGTGCTGCGCAACATGCTGAAGTCGTAGCGGTCGACGATCGCCCGCGCGAGGAGTAGACGACGGTGCCCCGGGTAACCGACGATCATCTGGCGGCACGCCGACGGCAGATACTCGACGGTGCCCGGCGGTGCTTCGCCGAGTACGGCTACGACAAGGCGACGGTGCGCAGGCTCGAGCAGACCATCGGGCTGTCGCGCGGCGCGATCTTCCACCACTTCAAGGACAAGGACACGCTGTTCTTCGAATTGGCACACGAAGACGCCGAACGAATGGCAGAAGTCGCGTCGCGGGAGGGTCTGATTCAGGTGATGCGCGACATGCTCGCCGCACCCGAGCAGTTCGACTGGCTCGCGACGCGACTGGAAATCGCACGCAAGCTCCGTAACGACCCGGCCTTCAACAAGGGCTGGTCAGAGCGCTCGGCCGAACTGTCCGAGGCGACCACCGACCGACTGCGTCGACAGAAGCAGGCGGGCCGGTTGCGCGACGACGTCCCAAGCGGCGTGCTGCACACCTACCTGGACTTGGTGCTCGACGGTCTCGTGGCACGTCTCGCGTCAGGTGATGACCCCGAAAAGCTCAGCGCGGTACTCGACCTCGTCGAGTCTTCGGTGCGTCAGCAGTAGCTAACGGCGGGTGCGGTGGTTCGGCCCGCCCCGGCTGCGCATGGTGGTCCCCGATTCACGGAGCATGCTGTGGATGGACCCGTACGAGCGGCCTGTCGAGGCCACCAGCGTGCGGATGCTCGCCCCACCTTCGTATGCACTCCGCAATTCCTGTAGCAACTGCTCACGAGATTTGTTCAGTTTTTTCATCGACACCTCCCCGCTGCGATCCCCCGACCTGCGCTGTGACGCCCCGACGCATACCCAGCGTAAAACCGGCCTAATCCAACAACGTCAATTTCGAGCAAACAACGCGCGGATGTGGCGTCAGGCCAACTCGATCAACTCTGCGTAGTCGGCCGACCAGAAGTCCTCGGTGCCGTCGGGCAGCAGCACGACCCGCTGCGGGTCGAGCGCCTCGGCGGCGCCGGGATCGTGGGTCACCAGCACAACCGCGCCCTGATAGCTGCGCAGCGCGTCGAGCACCTGCTCGCGCGACGCCGGATCGAGGTTGTTGGTGGGCTCGTCGAGCAGGAGAACGTTCGCTGTCGACGCGACGAGGCCCGCGAGCGCCAGTCGGGTCTTCTCGCCGCCGGACAGTGTGCCCGCAGGCTGCTCGAGCTGTGGCCCGCTGAACATGAAGGCGCCCAACAGGCCTCGCAGATCCTGCTCGCCGGTATCCGGCGCGGCGTGCCGGATGTTCTCCCAGACCGTGGCTAGGTCGTCGAGGGTGTCGTGCTCCTGGGCGAAGTAGCCGATCTTGAGGCCGTGACCCGGTTCCAACCCGCCGGTGTCGGGTGTCTCGACGCCCGCGAGCAGCCGCAGCAGCGTGGTCTTGCCCGCACCGTTGAGGCCGAGCACGACGACGCGCGAACCGCGGTCGATCGCCAGGTCCAAGCCGGTGAACACCTCGAGCGAGCCGTAGGTCTTCGTGAGACCTTTCGCCACCAGAGGGGTGCGGCCGCACGAGGCGGGGCTCGGGAACTTGATCCGGGCGACCTTGTCGGCGACCCGTTCCTCGTCGAGGGCCGCCATCATTCGGTCGGCGCGACGCAACATGTTCTGTGCCGCAACGGCTTTGGTCGCCTTGGCCCCCATCTTCGCCGCCTGCGTGCGCAGCGCCGTCGCCTTGCGCTCGGCGTTGGCACGCTCACGGCGACGGCGTTGCTCGTCGGTGGCACGTGCGTCGAGGTACTTCTGCCACGACATGTTGTACACGTCGACCTCGCCGCGTACGGCGTCGAGGAACCAGACGCGGTTGACGACGTCTGCGAGCAGGTCGACGTTGTGGCTGATGACCACGAGTCCCCCGGTGTGCGCCCGCAGGAACTCCCGCAGCCAGCCCAGTGAGTCGGCGTCGAGGTGGTTGGTCGGCTCGTCGAGGAGCAATGTGGTCGACGAGCCGGCGCCGGTGTCGCTCGCGGCGAACAGGATGCGCGACAACTCGACGCGGCGGCGCTGACCGCCAGACAGCGTGCGCAGCGGCTGGGTGAGGACGCGTTCGGGGAGCCCGAGGCTCGCGCAGATGCGGCCCGCCTCGCTCTCGGCGCTGTAACCGCCGAGCGCGGCGAAGCGCTCCTCGAGCTGACCGTAGCGGCGCACCGCCCTGTCGCGCGCGGCGTCGTCGGCGACCTCGGCCATCAGCGCCTGCTGCTTCTCCAGGTCCGCCAGCAGGGTGTCGAGTCCTCGCGCCGAGAGCACCCGGTCGCGGGCGAGCGTGTCGAGGTTTCCCTCTCTGGGATCCTGTGGCAGATAACCGATTTCGCCGGTGCGCGCAATCGTTCCCGCATACGGCTCGCCTTCGCCCGCCAGGATCCGCATCGTGGTCGTCTTACCGGCGCCGTTGCGGCCGACGAGCCCGATCCGGTCGCCGGGCTGCACCCGAAGCGCCGGTCCGTCGGCGGACAGCAGCGTGCGCGCGCCTGCGCGGACCTCGAGGTCCGTTGCGGTGATCACGCTGCTCTCCTTCTATCTCTTACTGTCGTCGGTGCTAGTCGCTTCTCGCGCTAGCGCTCGTCAGTGAATACCGGGCTCCGCTTTTCCGCACGCGCAGCCACCGCTTCTTCGAAGTTGGCGGTGAGCAGGCGGACGAAGAGTTGGCCAAGGCCCTCGGCCTGCATGTGCCCTTCCAGGCTAGCGGCGTCCAGTCCAGTCCACAGTGTGCGCTTGGTCAACTCGATTCCCGGGCGGGAGAAGCCCGCAATCCGCTCCGCCATCTCGTAGCAGGTGTCGAGGAGTTGGTCGTCGGGCACGCTACGGGATACCAGCCCGATACGTTCCGCCTCCTCGGCGTCGATGTCGCGGCCGGTCAGCATCAGCTCGAAGGCCCGCGACGTGCCGATCGCGCGGGGTAGCAGGTAGCTCAACCCCAGTTCGCTGGCGGTCAGTCCGTTGTTGATGCCCGCCGCCCGGAAGTACGCGCCCTGTGCGGCGAC
>DATEIG010000682.1:0-3285 GCA_035279185.1 Mycobacterium sp. | reverse complement strand
AGTTTTCTGATCTACTGTGCCACAGACGATTACGTCGGTTGGGACAACGAAGGGGCCATGCCCGCGGCCTACCGCGCAGGCGGCGACTACGCCGTCGCGACGATGTTGGCGACGCAGTACGGGCGCGCCGCGCTGGCCCGGTTGGGCGATCAGTCCGACGAGAAGACGGCAACGCTGCGCGCTGACTGTCTCGCCGGGGGTTACACCGCGAGCGTTCTGCTCTACAACCGCCCGGACACCAGCACCTACCACATCTCGCCCGGCGACCTCGACGAGGGAATCAAGGCACTGCTGGTCTTTCGCGCCGAGGGCGACGCCGAACGCCAAGGCGCGGGCTTCGACAGGGTGCGCGCCTTCCGCGAGGGAGTCATCAACGGCGCGCAAGCCTGTCTGCAGTACCAGGGGTAGGCCTCACCCGAGTGCGGGATGCGCATGCCTCATCGGCCGAGGCGGTGCCGTCGGTACAGATTTGCTACTAGCGAATAGAAGCCGCGAGGCGCACGCTACTCACAGGGACTTCACAGTCTCGGTCGACGAGAGGAGCACATCATGACTGCGCAGGCGGAGACGGTCGATCAGGCGGTGGTGGCCAAGCACCGCGCCATGTGGGCCACCGGCGACTACCCGAAGCTCGCCAACGAGCTGGTCGCGCCGCTCGGGCCCGTACTGGTGCAGGCGTGCGGCGTCGGCCCCGGCGACCGGGTGCTCGACGTGGCGGCAGGCACCGGCAACGCCGCGATCCCCGCCGCACAGACCGGAGCGGCGGTCGTCGCGAGCGACCTCACTCCCGAACTGCTGCATGCCGGCGCCGAGAACGCAGCCGCGCGGGGCATCGAGTTGGTGTGGCGTGAGGCGGATGCCCACGCACTGCCGTTCGCGGACAACGAATTCGACGTCGTCATGTCCTGCATCGGTGTCATGTTCGCGCCGTTTCACTCCCGTGCCGCGCACGAGCTGGTTCGAGTGGTCAAGCCGGGCGGAAGGATCGGCTTGCTCAGCTGGACACCGAGCGGACACATCGGCCAGCTGTTCGCCACCATGAAGCCGTACATGCCTCCACCGCCTGCCGGGGCGCAGCCGCCACCGCTGTGGGGCGACGACGCCCATGTCCGCGCATTGCTCGGGGATCACGTCACCGACGTACGAGCTGAGCTGCGATCGCTGACCGTGGACTTCTTCGCCAATGGGGCGGAGTTTCGCGACTACTTCAAGAGCACCTACGGCCCGACGATCGCGGCGTACCGCAACATCGAGGGCCAGCAGGATCGGATTTCAGCGCTCGACGCTGAGATCGCGCGGGTCGGCGACGGCTTCCTCGACGGAAAAGACAGCATGGAGTGGGAGTACCTGCTGTGGACCGCGCGGAAGTGCTGACACCATGTCTGCATGCCTGACTCGCAGCAACTGCCGACACTGAGCGACACCGACCAAGCCGCCGTGGCGCGGTGGGCGCAGCAGCAGGGCCTCGGCTCGGCGGTGACCGACGTCGAACCGCTGACCGGCGGCACGCAGAACATCGTGGTTCGGGTGCACATCGACGGGCGTCCGATGGTGCTGCGCCGGCCGCCGCTTCACCCGCGCCCGACAAGCGACAAGACGATGCTGCGGGAAATCGCGGCGCTGCGGACGCTGGCGGGCACCGACGTCCCGCACCCCGGCTTCATCGCCGGCTGCGAAGACCTCGACGTGCTCGGCGTGGTCTTCTACCTGATGGAGGAGATCGACGGCTTCAACCCCGGCAGCGAGGTGTCGGAGGCGTACGCCGGTGACGAATCGTTGCGGCACGACGTCGGCCTGTCGTACGCGGCGAGCCTGGCCCGGCTGGGCAACGTGGAGTGGGAGGGTAAGCCGCTCGCCGAGCTCAGGCGGCCGGGATCCTTTGTGGAACGCCAGGTTCCGCAGTTCCTTCGGCTGCTCGAGAGCTATCGACACGACCGCTACGACCCCGAGTCGCTCGCGGTCACCGACCTCGCCGAATGGCTGCAAGCCAACCTGCCCCCTGACAGTGAGCCGGGTGTCATGCACGGCGATCCGCACCTGAGCAATGTCCTGCTGCGCAGGGACACAGCGGAGCTCGCGGCGTTCGTCGACTGGGAGATGTGCACCGTCGGGGACCCCCTTCTCGATCTCGGCTGGATGCTGATCACCTGGCCGCTCAACACCAGCACGATCACTGCGGGCGGGGCACTGGCCGCATACGGGGGGCTGGCCAGCCGACGTGAGCTCCTCGAGGCGTACTGGAACGCCGGTGGGCGGGAGACGTCGAACCTGGATTGGTACATGGCGATGGCGTGCTTCAAGCTCGGCGTCGTCATCGAGGGCACTTGGTCGCGCTACCTGATGGGCAAGGCGAGCCGCGACGCGGGCGAAGCCCTTCACGCCAACGCCCAGAACCTGATCGACATCGGCACCCGGGTCATCAAGGGCGACAACCCTTTCGAGTTGACCTAGGCGTACGCGTCGACGCCGAGCTTGACAGCCAGGGCGAGGCCGGCGACCGCGATCAGCACCCGCAGCGGCCCGGCGGGTGTGTGCCGCACCACGACGGGGCCCAGCGCACTGCCGAAAAGACAGCCGAGGCCGAGTGCCGCCACCGCCACCCAATTCACCGGCGCCAGAACCGCGAACGCCAGGGCCGCCACGGTGTTCGCCACGCCGAGGATGACGTTCTTCGCGGCATTGGCCTCAGCAAGAGGCATGTGTCCCGTGCGGAGCAGCAGTGCAAGGAGCAAGACACCCGCCGCAGCGCCGAAATAGCCGCCGTAGATACAGATGAGGAAGATGGCGGCGGCTTCGAGGACCTGGCCCGACGAGTATCGCCGATGATCGGCCACCGTGGCTTCGGCCGCCGGGCGGCGCGGCAGCATGATTGCCACCGATGCCATCGCCAGCAGTATCGGCACGAGCTTCTCGAACCCTCCGGCGGGTGTGGTCAGCAACAGCGCCGCACCCACGGCGCCGCCCACCGCCGTCGCGGGCAGGATCCGTCTCAGCCACGGACCCTGTCCGGCCAGTTCGGGGCGCGAACCCCACACGGATCCGACGCCGTTGAACACGAGCGCCACGGTGTTCGTCACGTTCGCGGCGACCGGCGGCAGACCCACGACGAGCAGGGCCGGGTAGGTGGCGATCGACGCCAGCCCCGCGATGCTGCCGGTCAGCCCGCCCACCACACCTGCCGCGGCGAGGAAGGCGGCGTCCCACCAAGTCATTGACCGCTATCGTGCCTGCTCGCAGAATCAACGCCGTGTCCGCCCCCGATACCAGGCCCGAACCCTTGCGCCG
>DATEIG010000681.1:0-3142 GCA_035279185.1 Mycobacterium sp. | reverse complement strand
CTTGCCAAGTGGGGCTTCACGCTGGCAGGCGGTCTCGGCGCGGCGGCCGCGCGGTCACCGGACAACACCGCGTCGATCGATCGGCACGGGACGCGGACCTACGGAGAGACGGCCGAGCGCACCAGTCGGTTGGCGGCGGCGCTCGTCGCGGGCGGCTACACCACAGACAGCAGGTTCGCGGTTATCGCGCGCAATCACTCGGCGATGGTCGAATGCATGGTGGCGGCCAGCAAGATGGGCGCGGATCTGGTGCTGCTCAACACGGGCCTCGCGCCCCGCGCGATCGAGGAGATCATCCGACACAATGCGGTCGACGCGATCTTCGTCGACGACGAGTTCGAGGCGCAGGTGAGCTATCTCCCCGCGGAGATCCGGCGGATCGCCACGCACTCGGGATCCAATGTTCCGCAACGTGTTTCGATCGACGATCTGATCTCCTCGGCCGCGGGGTCGAAAACCGTTCCACCGCCCAGGCAACCCGGCAGGCTCGTCGTTCTCACGTCGGGCACGACCGGCACTCCCAAGGGCGCGCGCCGGCCGACACCACCCGGGTTCGGTGCGATCGCCGCGATGCTGTCCCGGATGCCGTTGCGCCGCGACGAGGTCATGCTGCTCGCCGCGCCGCTGTTCCATGCATGGGGCCTGGCCGCGCTGCAGGTGAGCACTCCGATTCTGGCCACGGTGGTTCTGATCGAACGGTTCGACGCCGAGGAGTGCCTGAAAACCATTGAACGCGAACGGTGTACGGCGCTGATCCTGGTTCCGGTGATGCTGCAGCGCATCCTCGAGTTGCCCGCCGAGGTGATCGACAAGTACGACACGTCGTCGCTGAAGGTGGTCGCCAGCAGCGGGTCGCCGATAGCCGGTGCCGCCGTCGTGAAGTTCATGGACACGTTCGGCGACATCCTGTACAACTTCTACGGTTCCACCGAGGTGTCGTGGGCGACCATCGCCGATCCGGCCGACCTGCGGATCGCCCCCACAACCGCCGGTCGGCCACCGCTCGGCACCCGCGTCGCCGTCCTCGACCACAAGGGCGACCCGGTACCGATCGGCGCGGTCGGGCGCATCTTCGTCGGCAACGACATGCTGTTCGACGGGTACACCAACGCGTCGTCACCCGCGGTCGAAGACCAACTGATGGACACCGGTGATCTCGGGTACCTCGATGCCAGCGGCAGGCTGTTCGTCGCCGGACGCGACGACGAGATGATCATCTCGGGCGGGGAGAACGTGTTCCCGCGACCCGTCGAAGAGGCTATCGCGGTCCTGCCGCAGGTCGCCGAGGTCGCTGTCGTCGGCGTTCCCGACCACGAATTCGGCCAGCGCCTCGCGGCGTTCGTCGTCCGCACCGAAGGCACGTCGCTGGACGAGGACATGATCAAGGGTTATGTGCGGAACCGCTTGAGCCGCTTCTCGATTCCGCGGGATGTCACGTTCGTCAGCCAGCTGCCGCGCACGGCGACCGGAAAGATCCTGAAGCGTCGGCTGATCCAGGGACATTTCCCGCTGGAGGGGTGGCCGGGCTGAGCCGTTCGGCGGCCGTCAGCCCTGCTGCACTGCTTGCGCGGTCGCGGCGATGAAGTCGTCGATGAGATCGACGACTTCCGCCGGCGCTTCGACGTGCGCGAAATGGCCGACGTTCGGCAAGACCTCGAGACGGCAGTCGGGGCGCGCTTCCAGCGCCGCATACGCGTGATCGACGGGGATGATGGTGTCGTCCTCACCCCAGATCGCCAGCGTCGGCAACCCCGCCCGCAGCTGCAGCCTGTTCAGCGCGCTGACCGATTGTCCGCGGTAGTCGACGACGGAACGCAGTGTGCGCAAGAAAGACTCACGCGTGCGCGCATCGTTGAACGACGAATATGCATTCCAGATCTCGGCGCCGCGGGGAGACCGCAGGCCCAGCGAGGTCAGCCGCGACTTGACCGTCTCGCCCGCGCGCACCACGAACCCGGGCGCGATCACGGGCATCACCAGTTCCGCGCCAGGCGCCGACAGCAGGCGCAGGATCCAGCCGACGTCCTGCCCGAGGCCGCCGCTGCTGATCAGGATCAGCCGGCGGAAGTAGTCGGGGTGCTGATAGAGGAACTGCATGGCGATGCCGCCGCCGAGCGAGTGGCCGACCACCGTGGCCGACGGCACGTCGAGTTCGTCGAGCAGGTCACGCAGACCGACCGCAAACGCGCCCAGTGAGTAGTCGGTCCGCGGCTTGGCCGATTGCCCGTGCCCGAGCAGGTCGGGCGCGATGACCCGGTAGTGCCTGGCCAGGCGGGGGAGAATCTCCCGCCATGTCTGGGAACTACCCGCCATACCGTGGATGAGCAGCAGCGGCTCGCCGTCGCCCTCGTCGTAGTAGGCCAGTCGCTCCCCGTGGATGTCGATGAACTTGTGCTCGATCACGACGCCTCCGTTCCCCGCGGGCCAATTCTACCGGCGGGTAACTACGGGCGTTCGCCACCCGGGTACGGCTGTCTCACCGGACCACCGAGCCGTGTTTGACGTCGACATGCAGGACCGTGCGAAGCGCGACGCTCTCCCCGAGCATCGTGCCCACCGCCTCAGCGGTGCGGTCGGCCGCCGCAACTCCGGCCGCCAGGCCGCGGTGTGCGGGCACTGTCGCCGTCAACGTCACCGTGGGGGTGCCGCGGTCGAGGGTCGCGGTGCCGCTCGCCTTGAGCACGGCCGGTTCCGCTTTGAGCGCTGCGCTCGCCGCGTCGGCGACCGACGATGCGTCGGCGGTGAGATTGGGTCCCGGCCCGGGAAGTGCGACCCGTGACGCCTTTCGCGGCCAGCGGTGGGTCGCAAGCCAGCGGAGGCCGAGCACGACGAGCACCACTCCTGCGCCTGCCGACGCCCACGGCCACCACGGGCGCCCCAGAGCATCGCTGAAGGTGAGGTCTACGGCGACGTTTTTGCCGAAAACTCCACGCTGCCAAACAATCACGAGCGCACCGAACGCGGTGAGTGCCAATCCGGCAAGGAAGGCGGCGAAGCGGTCGAAGGCGACGGCGCGGCGGGTCATGATGTGCTCTCCGTTCGTACGCGGACAACGATGCGTGGCGGTGTCTGCAGGATGGCCAGTTCGTCGGTCACCGCTTCGACGACGGCCTTGCGGATTTCCTGCGTCGCCCCGGTGACC
>DATEIG010000680.1:0-3693 GCA_035279185.1 Mycobacterium sp. | reverse complement strand
GGCCGGCAACGGCACGCGACTGTGGGTCTACACCGGTAACGGCACCCCGACCGAGCTGGGCGGCGCGGACCTGCCCGCCACGTTCCTCGAGGGCCTGACCAAGGACAGCAACGTCGCTTTCCAGAAGGCCTACACCGCGGCCGGCGGCAGCAACGCCACCTTCAACTTCCCCCCGAACGGCACGCACAGCTGGGGGTACTGGGGTGCGCAGCTCAACGCGATGAAGCCGGACATCCAGCGCACGCTGGCCGCCTGATAGTCAGGCGGCTTTGACGCCGCGGGTGCCGAGCACAGCCTCGTAGTGACCGATCAGCTCGTCGCAGATTGCCGGCCAGGTACGGCCGAGCACGCTGCGGCGAGCTGATACGGAGTAGCGCTGACGCTCGGCGAGCAGGTGGTCCACCGAGGTCGAGAGCCGGTCTTCGAAGTCGGCGACCGGCAGTAGCAGCCCGGTGTGCATGGGCGACACGAGATCTCGTGGACCACCGGCGTCAGGCGCGATGATCGGCAGCCCTGACGCCATCGCCTCCTGCACGGCCTGACAGAACGTCTCGTGCTCGCCGGGATGGACGAACACATCCATGCTGGCGTACGCGGTGGCCAACTGCTCGCCGTACAGCGCGCCGGTGAAAACAGCTGTTGGAAGCCTTGATTCGAGCTTTGCGCGGTCGACCCCGTCGCCGACGATGACCACTCGGAGATCGTCGCGGGCCGCCAGCACCGCGAGGCGCTCGACGTGCTTCTCCGGGGCGAGTCGCCCCACGAACCCGACGATCGGTCTGCCGTCCGGCGACCATCGCTGACGCAGCCGCTCGTCGCGAGCCGACGGTGCGAAGCCCGCGATGTCAACCCCGCGAGCCCACTTGTGCACGCGGGGAACACCATGTGACACAAGATTTTCCATGGCGGCCGTGGACGGCGCCAGCGTCCGGTCCACCCTGCTGTGCACCATTCGGGTCCACGCCCACGCGGCGCGTGCGGCGAAGCCCATGCCGTAACTCTCGGCGAAACCCGCGACATCGGTCTGGAAGATCGCCACAGTCGGCACCCCCAGATGACGCGCGGCGTGCATACCGCCCCAGCCGAGCAGCGCAGGCGAGGCGAGGTGAACGACGTCGGGGTCGAAACCCTTGAGCACACCGACCATTCGCGGCCGAGGAACACCGAGCGGCAGTGAGGTGATCTTCGGAAACATCCGTGACGGCACCCGGTGGATGCGGACGCCGTCGTGGACGCGATCGGCGGCGGGCTCGCCGCGCGGCGTGTCGGGGGCGATGACGAGAACCTCGTGGCCGTGGTGGCGGAGGTGCTCCATCACCCGCAGCACCGAGTTGGTGACGCCGTTGACATGGGGGAGGAAGGACTCGGCGACGATCGCAACGCGCACACCGAAATCGTGGCACCGGCGGCTGTCGGCGAGGTTGCATCAAGGGATACGACACGCGAAGTTCTCGTGCCGACTGCCGGGAACCACCGAGCCTGTCTGCGGGTATTCTGCGCACAAGGAAGGGCGGTTGACATGCGAGTTCCCTGCGCTGTCGCGGCGGTGACGGCGGCCGTGCTGGTCAGCGCTGTCGCATGCACCAGCCACGTGACGGGGACCGCGACGGTCGATCCGAGGAAGCCGCCGCTGGGCATGAGCGAAGACGGCTACGGCATCGTGGCGGGCTATCCGGACGCCCCGGTCCAGATCGAGTTGTACACCGAACCGCAGTGCACCCACTGTGCCGATCTGCAGGCGGCTTTCGGTGACGACCTCAAACGACACATCAACATCGGCGATCTCGCGGTGACCTACCGCCCGCTGACCTTCCTCGACACCTCGAGCACAGACAACCATTCGGCGCGGGTTGCCAACGCCTTGTTCCTCGCTGTCGGAGCGCCCGAGGCCGCCGACGAGAGCAACATGGCGTCGGGCCCGGAGTTCCAGAGTTTCGTCGAAGACCTGTGGGCACACCAGGATCCCGGCGGCCCCGGCCCCAGCGACGAGCAGATGGCCAGGATGGCAGAGGATTCGGGTCTGCCCGTCGACGTCGCGAACCGCATCAAGAACGGCGAAACCGCCGACCAGGTGGACATCGAGGAGATGAACGCCTACAACTACGGCGCGCTCATCGGCATCGACCCGATAAGCACAGGCACACCAACGGTTTACGACCTCGACACGCAGAAGAAGGTCAACATTCAGGACGCCGACTGGCTGGACAACCTCTTCGCATCGGCCTGACGCGTCACCCTGCGTTCGAGGAACGTCAACCCGATCAACGCCGCGCCTGCGACCAGCCAGCCGACGACGGCGATCGACCCGGCCGGGATGATCGCCAGCGCCGCGTTGCGGTCCTGAACCCGGACAAGATCGGGATTGTCCTTGTCGTATTCGACGTAAATCCGCATGCCCGTGTCCAATTCGGACGGATACAAGACCCCCAACTCGGGCCGGTAGGTCACGCGGTCGGGGGTGACGAACTCGATCGTCGAGCGCCGCGGCCCTGCGCTGAGCACCTCGGCGGCGGCCACCCCCATGTTGTTCTCGATCTGTCGGTCGTTGCGCCACGCGCCGAGCACCAGCAGCACCGACTGCAGTGTCACCAGGCAGGCCACGATCACGATGCCGATCCGCATGCGGCGGAAGTTCCGTCCGGCGTGGGTCTCGCCGGGTGAGCCGTAGAGATGCGGGATCACCAGCGGGACAACGGTGCGCACCCATCCCCTGACCCGGTCGATCACAGCGCCGCCTTGATCGACGCGTGCAGCGCGCGCAGCGACGACCGGTCGGCCTTCACCTCCAGCACCCGCATGCCGTCGAACGGCTCGTCGAGAGCGTCGGCCAAGTCGCCGACCTCGATCTGCCTGCTGTCCACGTGGTAGGCCCGGCACAGCGCGCCGACGTCGACGTCGTGCGGTGTGCCGAAGACGCGCGACGACACATCGGAGAACCGGGGGTCGCCCTGCTCGAGCAGTTCGAAGATGCCGCCGCCGTTGTCGTTGGACACCACGATCGTCAGATGCTTCGGCGTCGGCTCCGTCGGTCCGATCAGCAGGCCGGAGCTGTCGTGGACGAAGGTGAGGTCACCGATCAGCGCGACGGTGCGGCCGCCGGTGCGGTCGTGCGCCAGGGCGGCGCCGATCGCCGTCGACACCGTGCCGTCGATGCCCGCGACACCGCGATTGGACCGCACTGTGATCCCTCGGGGGTTCAGCCCGACCAGCGCGGCGTCGCGCACCGGGTTGGACGCACCCAGCACCAGCTGGTCGCCGTCGCGCAGGGCATCGGCAACCGCGGCCGCCACGTGCAGTCCGGTGGTCAGCGGGTGCGCCGCGAGCTGGTCGCGTACCGCGCCGACGGTGTGGGCGTTCACCGCCGCGCAGCGGCGCAGCCAGGCCGGGTTCGGCTCCCCCGAGGTGACCGCCCGGGTTCCGGTGGCCTGCGAGTTCCCCGAGACGTCGGGCCAGCGCGGACCGGTGGTCAGGGCGAACACCGGCACCGACGGGTCGGCGAGGAGCGTCGACACCGGCCGATGCAGCGTCGGCCGGCCGAGCATGATGACCTGCTGCGGGCGCAGCAGCGGCAGCGCCAGCGGATGCAGCGGGTTCGTTGCTGGTGGCGCTGTCGGCTCGGCGACCGTCGGCAGCTTTTCGAGGTTCGGGTGCCGGCCGGCGCCGTGGCCGGCGATCACGACGGTGTCGCGGCTG
>DATEIG010000679.1:0-4009 GCA_035279185.1 Mycobacterium sp. | reverse complement strand
CATCCGCCCGTGCAAGGACTACTTCACCACCAGGCCCCACGACGACCTACCCGACGACGACCCCCCACCGTTCTAGGTGCAGCAGACTAAGCAACCGCGAACAAATTCCACTCACCCGGAACCCCTTTGAGCTGATGGGTGCCGCGCGGCTCGAACTCCAAACCCGATCCGATCACCAGATCACGCAGCGTGCTCGACACCACCACCTCACCCGGACCCGCCAGCGCGCTCACCCGCGCCCCGATGTGCACCCCGATCCCGCCGATGTCCTCCCCACGCACCTCACACTCACCGGTGTGCAACCCGGCGCGCACCTCGATACCCAACGCCTGCAACCCATCCCGAATCGCCACCGCACACCGGATCGCGCGCTGCGGGCCGTCGAACATCGCCAAAAACCCGTCACCCGAGGTGTTCACCTCACGACCCCGAAACCGCGACAACTGCGCCCGCACCACCGCATCATGGGCATCCAACAGCGCACGCCACTCCCGATCACCTAACTCCGCCGCCCGCCGCGTGGAATCCACGATGTCGGTGAACAACACCGTCGCCAACACCCGATCATCAGCCACGTCGGGCTGGTGCCCGGTCAAGAATTCCGCTACCTGCTGGAACGACTCCCGCCACGGCTCCACGAAGTGGTACACGTTACGGCCAGGCAACTCAACGTATTTCGCGCTCTCGATGCGCTCGGCGACGAAGCGGCCGCCTTCCGGCGCGGAGAGCGGGTCGTCGACATACTGAACGACGAGGGTCGGCACGCGAACGCTGGGAAGAATGTCGCGTGCGCTCAATCCCGTTGTCAGGGGCAGCATCATCGCCACCGTCCGAGGGCTTGCCGTCAGGCGCTCCTCCCGCGCCCACGCCGCCCGCACTTCCTCATTCCACGGCATGTCCGGGTTGACGAGATGCTGCAACTCGCCGGTCCCCCATGTCGCGACCAAGGTGTCGATGGCTTCGCTCTGCACTGCCGATCGGTCCGGCGGATCCACGTGACCGTTCAGCACCACCAGCCCTGCGGTGCGCGAGGGATGCGTCGCGGCGAACAGCGCCGCCGTGGCGATCGCCCCGGGGTAGGTGACGAGGAATGCTTCGCGACTACCGATCGCATCGAGCACCGCGGTGATGCTGTCGGCCCACTGCTCCAACGTCGGCAGCGCTCCGGTGCTGACGGGATCGGATGCTCCGGTGCCCGGCTGGTCGAAGAAGATCAACCGGCCGAGCGAGGTCATCGCCTCGACCCACCCCCGCGTCGACGGCAGCTCCGGGAACAGCTCGCAGCATGTGAACCAGTTCGACACGAACACGATGTCCCGCGCCCCCTCACCTGACGCGCGATAGGCGACGCGCAACTCCCCGTTCATCGCGTAGCGCGTCTCGGAGAACATCGCGTCTGCCGTCGTGAATCAGCCGCGGGCGGGCACGCCGACCGCGCGAAGGACGTACTCGGGCGGCACCTCGAACGCCAGCGAGCGACGCGGCACCCGCATCAGCACATCCTCCGGGATCGCCGTCTTGTAGTTGAGCGAGAGCTGACCCTCGAACTTCGGATCCACCTCGCCGATGTTCACCTCGATGTGCAGACCTGTGCTCGACAGGTCGGCTTTCACGGGGCCGCTCTGGTCGGCATCCCATCGCTGGTCGATGGTGCGGCCCGCCAGCTTCGGCACCGACGACAGCGTCCCGAGCACCCGCTGCGGCGTGATCGCCAGCGAACCGACATAGCTCGAGATATTCGTGTTGGCCCGCTTACCGGGCACCGATCCGCTGAAACGCCGCGTCACCGGCACGTATTCGGCCAGGTAGATGAGGCCCTCGGCCTCGACTTCGGTCCGGAGCTCGTCCGGCAGGCCGCCGATGCGGAGAAGTTTGCGCAGGAACACAGCCATGTGTGAACCGTAGCCGCCGCGTGGTACTCGTTGGGGGTGACATCGCGGAAAGCATGGTTGATCGGCTCCGCCGTGTGCGCGCTGCTCGTCTATGCCCTTCTCTGGGTCGGCTTCGCCGCCCAGTGGTCCTGGATCGACGCGGTGGACCGCTCCGCCCTCGATCCTCTGCACGACTACGGCGTCGATCGCCCCGGCTGGGTCACGGCCTGGGACGTCTACTGCACGATCCTCGGCCCGACAGCGTTCCGGCTCGTCACCCTCGTCGTCATCGTGGTCGCACTGGCCCGGCGCAACCTCCGCACTGCGCTGTTCCTCGTCATCAGCGTCGAACTCAGCGGGCTCGTCACGGAAGCCGCCAAGGCCGCCGCCGGCCGGCCTCGGCCCGCCGAGGCGCTCGTCCACGCATGGAGTTCGTCGTTCCCCTCGGGACACGCCGTCGGCGTCATGTGCAGCGTGCTGGCGCTCCTGACCATCGCGCTGCCCGTCGTGCACCGGCCTCCGCTGCGAGCCGTCCTCATCGTCATCGGCGTCGTCGTCGTCCTGACGATCGGCATCGGCCGCGTCGTGCTCAACGTCCACCACCCCTCCGACATAGTGGCCGGCTGGGCGCTCGGTTACGTCTGGTGGGTCGTCTGCGTGCTGTCCGTGCCGCCCGTCGCCCCGATCACGGCAGCGGACGAAACACCGGCAGTGCTCGATAGTTCACGCTGAAACTGGCTTCCTCGATACTGCTGCCGATCTCGCCGTCGTGCGCGAGAACCGTTGGGCCGTCGACGGATCTGAAGGAGAACTCGGGCACCCGCATCTCGTGGTACAGCGGGCTGCGCGTCAGCCGCCCCAGCGCCAACGCCGAGATGATCCGGAGCCTGCTCAGTCGACGGCCCGTCTCCAGGATGCGGACATCCATCAGCCCGTCGTCCATCCTGTGGCGCCGCGACGGCGCGAACCCCGACGGCAGATACGTCGAATTGCCAAGGAAGAACAGGGAAGTCTGCAGAGTCTTGTTGTCGTAGGTGATGCGCACCGGGTCATCGCGCCGCAACGTGTGGACCATCGCGTACAGACTCGCCATCGGCTTGCCGACCTTGTGCTCGAGCTTCTCGCGCGTTCTGACGAACAGCGGGTACGCACCGATGCTGGCGGTGTTGACGACGATGTGATCCTCGTTGAGGCACACCACATCCACACACGCGACGGCGCCCCGACGGATCGCCTCCACCGTCTTGGCGACGGTGTCGCATCCGATGTCCTTCGCGAAGTGGTTGAACGTTCCGCCGGGGAAGACGGCGAGCGGCACGCCGCGGTCGAGTGCGATACCCGCCGCGCACGCCACGGTGCCGTCGCCACCGCCGACCGCCAGCACCTCGGCCCGTTCGGCGGCCTCGCGCAAGGCGCTCTCGATGTCGTCGTTCTCACCGAGTTCGACGACCTCCGCCGCGGGCAGTGCATCGCGCACCTCGTCGACGACGCGCGCCCCGGTCCCGCTGCCCGACGCCGGGTTGATCACCAGCACGACACCCTCCCCGTCGGGACGCGGCGGCGTCTCGACACGGAGCGGGTCAGCGGTGGGGATCTTCGTCGGCACAGCGGGCGGGACGATCCGACCGCCCAGCACCGCAATGCCCGCGCCGATCCCGAATCCGGCGAACACGTCGCCCGGGTAATGAGCGCCCACTGCCACTCGGGACAAGCCGACCAGCCCCGCCAGCAGAGCGAGCCCCAAGCCGACGGGCGGATTCTCCAGCCCCACTCCGATCGCAAACGCCGCCGCGCTCGCCGAGTGCCCCGACGGCAACGAGTTCGACGTGGGGAAGCGCCGACTCTGCCGGGCCAACGGCACCAGCACCCGACTCGGACGTGGCCGCTTCCAGACGCGCTTGGCGAATTGATTCGTGACCAGGCTGGTGACGCCGAGGCTGACGACCCCGCGCACGGCGCCTCGCGCGGTCGGCTTGTGGCGGGTCGCGATGAGTGCGGCCGCGATGGCGAACCACAGCTTGGAGTGGTCGGCGGCCCACGTCAGCCGCGGCATCGTGGAGTCGAGCAGCGGGCTCGGCGACTCGGCGACCGCCTCGAAGACCTCGCGGTCCAGGGTGCCGAGGCCCTGACCGATCTGG